>JACVQG010000119.1 GCA_015661045.1 Dehalococcoidia bacterium
GTCGCTGCCTCCTTGTGTAAAAGCCCGTAGATATTGACCAAAAACCTGGTCTCTAGTTGTATTACGTTCATGCTGTTTTTGACGGGCCTGACTCAAGGACAGCCATGCTCCCTGAAGTTTTTGCCGTAAGAAAAAGTCCAATATATGGTCTTGACCCTCGCTGGAGGCTATAAACCGACTTACTAGCATTTCCGGGGGTAAACTACTTAATTCCTGGGACTCCAGGCTCATGTCCAGGATAGATTTGACGTGTTTTGCTAATTCTTCCTCTATTGCTTGTACAGGTGCTCCGGACCCCTTTTGAAGATGAATATAGAAGCCATTGCCTATCTCTCTAGGTACAGTGAAGCCTAGAAGGTCGCGTATCTGGTTGCGATAAATAATTCTGACCTGATCCAACTGCACTAATGCGCTGTCGCGCTGCAAGACAGCATTTTCACGCTGTCTCATGGTAAACTCATTTTTCCTCTGTATTATCTGCATGGCAGCTTGAGCCTTGGTTTCAGAATAACCGCTGGTTATATCATCTTTTTGCTGTTGAATATTCCGCAATGTCTGTTGAAGTTGTAATCCCTGGTCCTGCAACCGGTTTATTTGTTCCCAATGAACTTCCAATTTTGGCCTGACATGGTCCTGGAATGCCCCCCAGAAAGGCTTGACGCCAATTTGGCTCAACAGGGCTGCAACCAGTTGCTCCGGGGGCCGGTCAAGTAAGGCAAGGGGGACAGTAATGCCGAGTAAGTCTTTGGCTTTATCCTGGTAGAATTCCAGGGAATCATCGAGGATTTGTTGGAGAATATATAATTCTTTCTGCAGTTGGGTAATCCGTGCCTGTCGTGCAATCAAATCGCCGGGGATATACTGCTCTTTCTCATCTTTAAGGGCCTCTTCAGCATCATCCAGTGCAACCCGCGCTGCGGCTACCTGTTTCTGAAGAGAAGCCACGGTGACTGAGTCCAGGGACACCAACGCGTCGCCTTTGCGAACACGAACAGCTTCATCAACCATGACCCGCTCAACAGTGCCTGCCGTTTCAAATTGGACCCGTATTTTGTCGGGAAAAACAATTTTACCCGGTGACTCCACTATTTTTACGGGAACAACAGCAGAAACAGGTGTAACCCCCGGTACCAGGTTAGTGGGCTTCTGGGCAATCTCTTTGGTAACAGCGGGATTTAGCGTTGCTGGTGGAGTGGGGTTTGTTGGTTCAGTTTTCCGGCAAGATATTCCAGCAAAGATTATAGTAATAATCAGGAGTGGAATTGCAATAGTTTTCTTCAGGTACTTTCGCATTGTGATTTCTTAAATTATAATATATTTTGTGGCAACAAAGCAATCTTCCTCAATGCCCCTGGTCAAATTGTCAGTCCGCCAACCTGTTTTCATCAGTATGTTGCTTCTCGCTCTGGTCGTAGTAGGCGCCATGTCCTATGTGAAAATGGGTGTGGATATGATGCCCAATGGAAAAACCCTGTGGCTGCTGTTATTACCCCTTTCCCTGGCGCTGGGCCTGAGGAGGTGGAAACCCTCATAACCAAACCTGTTGAAGAGAGCCTTTCCACAATAAGTGGACTAGATACTATTATGGCGACCTCCAGTGAGGGTGTGTCCCAGGTCATTGTGCAATTTGTGATAGGGCGAAATATTCAGGATGCAGTTCAGGAAGTCAGAGAACGGGTAGAACGGCTTCGACCGTCTCTGCCGGAAGGCTCTCTTGCACCTCAGATTCTCCGGTTCGACCCCTCCGACACCCCAATAATGACCCTGGCAATCGGAGCGAAAGATAGCTCACTCTCCCTTGTATCCCTCCGCCGAATCGCCGACGATGACATAAAACCGCGTCTGGAACGAATACCCGGCCTTGCGGCTGCTGAGGTGAGTGGTGGGCTGACACGAGAGATTCAGGTTTACGTTGCTGCCGAGAAATTGAAGAGTCTGGGGATCTCACCGCAACAGGTAGTTGGCGCTATTCAAAAAGAAAATATCACCCTTCCAGCAGGGCGGATAGACAGCCGTGGAGAAGAGCTCCTGCTGAGGACCGATGCTGAGTTCTCCAGCCCGGAGGAGATAGCCCGAATAGTGGTTGGCTATCGAGGTACTACACCGATTTATCTTAGAGAGTTAGCCCAGACAAAGATGGCTTTTAAGGAAAACAGGCAACTGACCCGTTTAAATGGCCAGGACACTGTTGTGGTGGAGTTGCGAAAACAGTCCGGGAGCAATGTGGTCAAGACAGCGCAAGCTGTACGCCAGGAATTTGAGAAAATAACCCGCGATATACCAAGTGTAAATCTGGTAATCGTCTCAGACCAGTCGGTTTTCATCCAGGAGTCGGAGCGGGATGTTAACGTGACGTTGATACTGGGTGCGCTATTTGCCGCAATTGTGGTTTTTATCTTCTTCAGGAATCTGCGCAATACACTTATTACCGTTATCGGACTACCCGTGATTGTAATCAGCACTTTCATATTTATGAGCCTTTTTGGCTTCACCCGTAACGTAATCAGCTTGATGGCTTTATCTCTGGCTATCGGGCTACTTATAGACGACGCGATCGTCGTCCGGGAAAATATCTTTCGACATATAGAGAATGGCTCTTCGCCTAAAGTTGCTGCCGAAGAAGCTACGGGGGAGATCGCCTTTGCTGTATTAGCAATCACTTTAACTATCGTCGCCGTTTTTGTGCCGGTGGCTTTTGCTTCGGGACTTATCGGCGTCATTTTCCGTGAGTTCGGCATTACGGTTGCTGTGGCTGTGCTCATCTCACTCTTCGAGGCTTTTACCCTGGGGCCGCTATTAGCGGCATATTTTGCGAAACCTTCATCTCACGGTCAACAAAGTATTGGCGGTTTAAAACAAACAAAAGGTATCGGATACCGGTTTGCTTTGATATGGGATGGAGTGGTGGAACAGTACAGGCATTTTTTGGCCTGGGCTTTGAGATACCGGTGGGTAGTCATTTGCGTGGCCGCAGCCCTCCTCGTTGGCAGCGTGAGTTTACTGAGATATTTGCCTCAGAGTTTCTTTCCTTCTATGGATCCCGGTGAGTTCTGGGTAGGGGTCAAGATGCCCCCGGGTACTCCGCTTTCCGAAACTGACAGGTTAGTTCGTCATGTAGAGGATGTCGTCCGGAATCAGCCGGAGGTAAGGCATTTCTTTTCTAAAGTTGGTTCCTCTGGAGGTGGGGGAGAGGCTGGAAGTGTCTTTGTGAAACTTCGGGAGACAGGCATAACTGAAAGTGTAATGAGCCGTTTAGAAGGGGAATTGAAGGAAGGCAGGGAACATTTAAGCTTTAGCGTTGCCGGGACGTTCGGGGGTGGTGGATCGGCTGAGTCGGTATCAAGCCGTCCTATTCAACTTGTAGTGCGGGGCACAGGAAGCTCGGAGGAACTCAATAAAGTAGCGGATGAGATTGTCCAGCGGATGCATACGATACCGGGGATACGGGATATCGGCAAAAGCTGGGAGGAAGGTAAGCCTGAGCTCAAAGTGCTGGTAGACCGCGACCGGGCTGCGCGATCGGGTGTAAGCGCCCTCGGGGTAGCCGGGACTGTCCGTACTCTGGTAAACGGTCAAACAGCTACACGGGTGACAATAGATAATAAAGAATTAGATGTTGTGGTACGGTTGCGGGAGGAAGACCGTGCGAATGCCGACGGTCTCTTAGATATCCCCATGTCTAATATTTCCGGTCAACAAGTCCCCCTTCGAACGGTAGCCCGGACAGAGCGGGGAACAGGCCCATCTGCTCTCGAACGCAGGGACCGGCAAAGACAGATTATCGTAGGCGCTAACCTGGCAGGTCGCTCTCAAGGGGCTGTAACCGCAGACCTGCAAAAATCTGTAGAAGATATACAATTGCCAGTCGGCGTGACTCTGGGTGCCGGTGGGGAGCAGGAATTCACCCAGGACGCATTTTCTTCCTTGTTGACAGCTCTGTTACTGGGCGTCCTATTTGTTTATATGGTACTTGCTTCCCAGTTCGGCTCCCTGGTGCACCCGTTTACCATAATGACAGCGTTGCCGTTCTCAATTGTCGGCGCTCTTATTGGCCTCCTTATTGTGCGCGCTGACTTTAGCGTGATGGCCATGATAGGCATAATCATGCTGATGGGACTTGTGACCAAAAACTCCATTTTGTTAGTGGACTTCATTATTCGCGGCCGGAAGCAGGGGCAGGAACGGACTGCTGCGGTGCTGGAAGCAGGGCCCATGCGGCTACGTCCCATTCTGATGACAACTCTATCGATTATATTGGGCATGCTACCAACAGCCCTGGGTATGGGTGAGGGGGGGGAATTCCGGGCGCCTATGGCGATTGCCGTTATCGGTGGTATGATAAGTTCCACATTGCTGAGCCTTGTAGTGGTTCCTGTGGTTTACACATTATTTGATGATATAGTAAACTGGTTCTTCAAACTCTTTAAACGAAAATCTCCTGTAAGGTCATTCACTGATGATAATGTCCATACTGGATAACTAACTTGACCAATTCCTATACTGAATCGTTTCTGTCCAATCTTTGCTATCATGTTGTCATTTTTACACCGGTATTATGTAATGTTGCAAGGGCGAATCAACCCGACAAATAATAGGGCCAGCCCCGGTATACCGGGGCTGGCCTACTTCTTAACTTATTTTCTGAAACTTATGTTAACAGCATTTGGTGCTAACTTAAACATCACCATCTAGTTCTTCAATCGTTATTCCCCACTATTGTTATAGGCTTCCAGTTTGTCCTTCAACGCCAATCCCGCTGCCCTATCCGGGTGCCTGGCTGTAACTGGCTGGGGATGTGTGGCCAGAAAGCTCACTGAGCTTGTTACCACCGGTCGAATGTCGGTCCCGGTAGTCATCGGGTTCGACCCATTCCTCAAATTCAATATAGTGGCCAGCAGGTGCGCTCGGAGAGAATCTCTGGCATCCTGGGCGCTGGCGTTGGATAGCACACTGACAGCTTGGGCTACAGTAGCAACATTAGTATCACCCAGATTTATCGGCCCGTCTCTTAGTAGCCGCTCTACGTCTGCCCCGTGGTTCTTCCAAAAGCCCCCGGCTCGCGCTTGCTGGAACTGAGTGGGTGCGCCATTCCTAACCGTTACGTTTACCGTCGCCGCAGTTGTTGCTACTCCATCATTAACTGTCAACTGGAAGGTTAGCACTGTGTCAGCATCTACTGATGGAGCAGTGAAGGAAGGTGTAGCGCTATTCGGGTTACTCAATATGACCGCGGGGCCTGC
>JACVQG010000120.1 GCA_015661045.1 Dehalococcoidia bacterium
TGTTTACATTGTATAGCATATTATTGAATTTACGTCAATAAACCGGAGCCAAAGAATTTAAACTTTCTGGAGCGATAGGAGTCAGGACGGAGGAATAATATCCCGGTGAATCTGGATGAGGAACCCATTATAAGAGGGATGCCCATGGAGATAAAAAACTTGTACCCCGTAACACTGCATTTTCGCTATCGCACAGACAGGGACGTCTGTGCCACCAATATAAAGAGTAAGTGTTACATGATACTAGCCTGCATTAATACGAATGCAGGCTAATACAAACGTCTTAAATGGGGCTGAATCACTCGTCATTGCGAGAAGTCCCGTTGCAACGGGGCAACGAAGCAATCTCTGCATTTGGATGAGTAATCCAGCCTCAAGGTGATGAGATTGCTTCGCTCGCAATGACGAGATAAAGTCTTCCCAAATGATGCTTCAGGATTTTGTGCGTCTGTATTAGTTGCAGGCCGCTAACGTAATCTATCCCGCAAAGGTGTTATATTCAGTTCTCCTTATAATCTCATCTTGGACTTCGGCATCCAGGGTAACAAAAAAGGCGCTGAACCCGGCTACTCTTACTACCAGATCCCGATGTTCCAGCGGGTTAGCCTGAGCTGCGAGCAAGGTTTCCTTATCTACACAGTTAAATTGGATATGGTAACCACCAAGATCAAAGTAAGTCCGTATCAAGGCGAGGAATTTCCGCTTGCTCTCCGTGTCTTTCAGGACTGAGGGAAGCACCTTTACATTGAAGTGATTTGTGCCGAATTTGATGGTATCTATTACGTAGGCAGCAGATTTGGCCAGGGCAGTTGGGCCATTCTTATCCGTGCCAGGTTGCGCTGAGACACTCGCATCTGTGAGCGCTTTCCGGGCGTTTCTGCCATTGGGCATAGCCCCGGTAAACCTCCCCAGGGAGAAATGCTGACTTACGGAGAAAGCTTCGGCCTGGTTGTGTCTGCCCAGGTAATCTTTGTCATTCTTATCGTATATCGCATACAGGGCGTCATAGAGACCCTTGGTTATCGAATCTATATATTCATCATCGTTACCATGCTTTGGAGCGTTTAAACATTTACGATGGATGTCCTCATGGCCCTCCCAATCAGCAGCCAGGGCTTTCTTCAATTGGTTCATAGGGACGCTCTTATCTTCAAAAACCAGTTTCTTTACTGCCGCCAG
Source organism: Dehalococcoidia bacterium (assembly GCA_015661045.1). Classification (GTDB taxonomy): domain Bacteria; phylum Chloroflexota; class Dehalococcoidia; order JACVQG01; family JACVQG01; genus JACVQG01. The sequence continues at coordinate 1,180 of JACVQG010000120.1, forward strand.
ACTGTTGCCTGCATCTATTGCGCCCATCAGGACTACGCCACTTCCAACAGTATATTTTGCCCCTCCATCCGCAATATCTTTTCCCTTCTCAATGCAATCGTGGGTTAAAGCCGAAATAAATGGCGTGGGGAAATTATGACGGAGAACATTACCCGCCACACCCCCGATTCGAGAACATATGTGGATAAAATACTCTGATTGTTTGAGAACAGCATCGTATAAATCTCCGTAGGTTTTAAAGGATTCGGCCTCTCCGGTTTTAGGTCCTACTTGAATTCCATTTAGAGGGTCCTTTCCGTTATTCATGGCTAACTCGACCATCTTGGCAACATTAAGCACACCCGCAGTTACCAGGAAACTCGAGCAACCCGGTGACGCGCTCTGGTTACAACCGATAAGGCCAAACTGCCTGGCATTGGCTAACGTCCCCGTGCCGTGCATTAACATGCGTGGAATGGCTTTCTCGACATCGTGAAATGCTGGCTGCCCTATACCGGTTTGAATTAACTCAACACACTTGAGTAAGAAGTCTTCCGGAAGTTTATCGTGATAGACCAGGCCAATTGTCGGCTCGGGAAGTTTGATTTGTCTTTGAGCTTCCAGTATAAGCCAGTCTAGCTCATTACAATCGTTATTACCTTCCGCATCCAGCCTTCCCACCATTATATGGGCCGATAAACGGCTTTGTGACTGGGCCTTTCCATGCACGGACATAGGCGATGCCAGTTGATTAACCTTCAGGAAGTAGAATTGTATAAGCTCGGTTACTTCCTCATCAGTTAGTTTCCCTTCAACTTTATCCTTCTTGTAGAAAGGATAAAGGTCGGCTACAAAGGTATTAGGCGGGGTTGCAGTTACATATACATTCTCCATCCATCCAGCAAGGTGGATAAACCAGAAGGACTGTAAAGCTTCATAAAAATTCCGGGCTGGATTGGCTGGCGCCCACGCGCAGGCTTCTGCCATTCTCTCCAGTATGCGTTTCTTGTCGGGATTAGCCTCTTTGCTCGCCATCTCTTTCGCTAATGAGGCATATCTGTTAGCAAGTATAATCAACCCATCCAGGCACAATGCAGCAGCGTTATACCAATGCCATTTATCAAAGTCCTCAGCCTTGAAAACATCCAGCTTTGCCTTCTCTGCCTCTATTTGGGCTATAACCCCTTTTAACCCCTTGTTCAAAGCAAGACTGAAATCGGGGCAAGAGACCACAAATCCACTGGGAATAACCTCCCCTACTATGCCACACTTGAGGATTTCGGCGACATTTATCCCGTAGTGATCGCGCACTATTCGCTCGGTTTGGGCAGTTGTAGTCCTATCGCCAAAAAAGTCGACACATTTGTTTATCCAATCTTTATCCTCTTCTGTCAGAATGGCTTCTTGCCTTGAAACCCTGATCTTCCCGTCCCGGTTAGCAGCAATACCTAACCACTTAGTGCTGTATTCCGGTTGAAGGTAGGCGCCGTAGTTGTATTTCGTAAAAGTGCCGGCAAGGGGATTGCCATCAATAAAGATAGTTCGTTCACTACAGAGTTTATGGAAAAGCTTGGCCCTCAACATCACCGGTGGGACTTTCCCCTCATTCTCGCGGTAAACCTGCAACAGAAATTTGGTTTTTTCGGTATCAATTTGAGCGGGACTGGTGAGAAGATTCTCTCTTTCCCGCCTCACCCAATCACTCATTTCAGTCTTTGTAAGAACGAGATTCATTGTTGTCCCTCCTGTTAGACGTTTTTCATTATACAGCTACATTTGAAATGTCGAGGTTGTGTCAGGTATTGTAGTGTTTGTGAAGCCGTTTACAGTCGCTAATACTCTACTACCATTCACTGTTAAAGTCAAGGTTCGTTTAGATACCCGTAATCCGTGGGTTATTTGCAAAGAGAAAAGGCAACTAAGTAATCTTCTCGCCCTCAAGAGGAGAGAGTTAGAGTGAGGGTCCAGTGTTCGAAGGCTACTTTCAGCCTGTTTTTTTCAGCTATGGCGCCAGCAACCTGGCTATTACAGCCACATCGTCAACCTGTTCCAGGTTAGCCACCGTACTCACGATCTCATTCATCCTGTCCTCTGATATAGGCGTAGCTGAAAAGGGCAGACACGCCCTGAATTTTTCAATCATGTCATCTATGGTCATGGGGTTCTTGGGATGGCCCTTGACATAGTGCACCAGTTTAGTGTGCTCTGTTCCATTTTTTGTCTTAATGGTAACTATCGCCCCTCCGACAAAACGGTTATCAGGTGGCGTCGCCTCCGGCGCAATCCTCATCTTTACTTTTCCCATTATTTCCCGGACATCCGGCCTCGCAATGGCTTCCGGCGTAAAATCCTGTATAAAAACTCTCCTGTTTATGATACTGGTCGCCACAGTGTACGGCAGGCTGAACTGGCAATCTACGATATTCTGGGGATTTCGTTTCAATTCCTCGGGTTCACAGACAATTTCGTAAGACCACTTTCCCACACCGACATCGATTTGAGCCACATCTTGCGGTCTTATATCATTTTCCTGGACTAAATTGATGGTCGCATAGATGGCAGCATGGGCAAATTTACAGCAGGGGTATGGTTTAATACTGGTATTAACGCCCTCGAATCTCTTACCCAGCTCAAAGGTAAGCCGGTCAAGGCGAGGCCCAGGCGCAAAGGCATTATAAAAACCTTTTTCGCCTTGAAGGATGTTCTTAGCGCCGGTTATCCCCTTTTGGGCCAGCAGAACCGATTTTATTGCAGCCTCGGCTACAAAGCCGTGTTCTACCCGTACGGTCAAAGCGCCATCAATCAACCCTTGCCACTCACCGGCTGCCTGGGCAAAGGCGATGCCCATAGCATTTAGCATCGTAGCTTCATCCAGGTTGGCAAGCTTGGCGACAGCAGCGGTGGGAGCAAATATTCTGGACATACCCATCCGTAAAGACCCAGCTTCGCGGTTTATCGTCAAAGCCAGTCTGATCATCATGTCCTGGGCCAGGGCGACAGCGGTAATAAGGTCTTTGCCATTTTTTTTAAGGCATTCCGCTACAGGATAGGCTGCTGGCAAAATATATTCGGTGACATGGCCGCCACCGTTTTCGTGGACATCGCCCAGGTCTCTGGCCCGGGCCATGGGTCCGATCGCCAGGCCGGCCAGAGGAGCAGGAACCCGTCCACCATAGACCCAGACAGTGCTCTCCTTCTTGCCACCGAACCCCTTGACCAGTTCCACTACTGCCTTACATCCCTCGGCGGTTGAACCGGCAATAGTAACCGCGATTGTATCGAGGATAGATTTCTTGGCGTAGTCTACAGCTTCCGGAGGCAAGTCTTCGTATCGGATATTTACAATGTTTCTTACCAGATCTAGCATAATATCAGCCATTGTTTTCCCCCACCTCATTTGTTACGAGGCTATTTTATCTTCCCCGCGCTATATGTCAATAGGTTTGACAAACCAAAATCCGCCATCTATTTTCCGATCCTCTGATTTTAGGGGGTTAAGGATAATATTTCATGACCACCCCGGGGACTGTCTTAGGATTTCCAGCCATTAGCAGGCTAAAACCCCACCACTCCACCTTTTTCAAAGCTAAGTGAGGAAATTAGTAACTGGTAAATGGCAACACTCCTCTAAGCGACCAAGGGTCACCCGGGAAAACGCCGTATCCATTTCACTATGACTCCGCAGTCCTTGGATGCAACTCCGTGCCTCTAGAAGCAGCCCATAGGTGGGGGGGCCTGCGCTCAAGCGGATGATCAGTTGTCGGGCATGCGTCATGACCCGGCCAGCCAGATGAATCAGGCCCCCCGATACATCGGGGCAGTCGCTTGGCAGCCCATGCCTGGGTAATGCCAGACGCTTCATCAGAGAGTTCAAATTGAATGCGCCCTCCGATATCGGCCTCCAGAGCCTGAGGCTATTTTGACTACAGCAACAACTTAAGAAGTGGTACAACTATTGGGGGCAGGTCACTTTATACAGGCTATATTTTATGCAGGAAAATGGAGAGACGCTCCTTAAAGTTGCGTTTTTGGC
>JACVQG010000121.1 GCA_015661045.1 Dehalococcoidia bacterium
AACTACAGCGCCGGTTGCGGCTCCGACATCCAACCTCCCGCCCGTTCGGCAAGCTCAGGGCGAGCTTTCCACTTCTCAAGATGCAGCCTGGGCTAAAGTTGTGGAAAGCGCAAAAAAGGAAGGCACGGTCACCATTTACAGTTTCTACTACGTGGCCGATATTGGCCGGGTTATCGCCAAGGCTTTTCAAGACAGGTATGGCATCCGGGTAGAAATCCTGGCCATCGCCGGCCGCCAGACCGTGGAAAAGGTCAAGGTAGAAGCGTCAATGAAACAGCTTGTCGCTGACGTAGTCAACACAGGGGTCTCCAGTGCGACTGAACTTTCTGTAGGTGGTTTTGGGGAAAGTGTCTTTAAGGAATTGCCCAACCTGAAGGACCGGAATGCGTTTTTAATAGACCCTGTATATTCGCCTAACGGGGACATGGTATTCGCATCCCTGACAATGGTCGCTCCTATCATCAATACCAGGCTGGTTGGACCTCAAGAAGAACCTCGTTCCTTTAATGATTTTCTTGACCCCAAGTGGAACGGCCACATCCTTGCGGCCGACCCCCGCGCTGGCGGCGGCGGTCTTTTCAACATAATTACCACAATGAAACACTTCAAAATCCTGGACGATGCCTACTGGCGCAAGCTATCCCCTCAGCTTCAACTTTTCGGTGGTAGTCAGCAGGAGTTGTATAGAATGGTTGCGCGGGGAGAATATAAGATAGGTCTTCCAGCGAGTGATTCGGCTGTTGCCCCTATAGTCGCTGAAGGCGGGCCTTTGAAATTCGTTTCGATGGACGAGGGCGATGTAGCTCAAGGTGAATCCGTTATGCTGCTGAAAGGGGCGCCACACCCTAATGCCGGAAAGCTGTTCATGGATTGGATATTATCTCCCGAGGGACAGGAGGTATACGCCCGGGCTGCCAGCACCAATCCTCTGCGCAAAGGCGTCCCCGGGTTTGCTTTACCGGCGGCATCAGTGAACTCCAAAAAAATAGTCAGCCGCACGTGGGAAGCAGCACAAGCAGGCAATGATTACCAGAAGGCAGGCCTCCTGGAAACGTTATTCGGTAAAAAATAAACCAACATTGTTTCCAATATTCTCATGAAAGTAGACGCCTCCGTCATTACGAGACACGTAGCGCCGAAGCAATCTCACCTTCTTAAGAAGCGGCGTGCCCAAAAGGCAGGAGATTGCTTTGCTGCGCTGGCAACGACACGTCGCAATTATTTTCGTCCTTCGTGGTGCCCAGTTGCACTGGCCAGGGGGGATTCCCTCAAAAATAGAGCATCGGAGAAGCGGACCCTATGCCCCGGGCTTCAGCCTGGGGTACAGTAAATGAATACCTGTTCTTTCCCACCCGCCCGCCCAGATATTCTTTTGTTTAGGGGACACCCCTAAAACCCCGCCAAAGAGGGCTTCCGCTCTCTCTGGACTCTACCTTTCTAAAAACTATCGTTTAATAAGCCCCAAAGGGGCGAGAAGTTTATGGCTGGGACACTAAATGATAGAAGTCAGGAAGTTATATTCATCTTCTTCCATCGTGGTGTCCGAGGATTGAGTGGCGGAAGGAAATAACGGTAGGGATATGAGCTGCCGCTTCCCTACTCCAGCACCTTGGCCTCTTTAAGCTCGGCGTATTCTGCTTCGGACAGGCCCAGCATCTCCCGGCATATATATTCCGTATCCTCTCCCAGCGATGGCGCCCTCCGGCATTGGGGCGGCGTTACGTCCATGAGCATGGGCTCTCTGGGGATTAAAGTCGTTCCAATCTCAGGGTGCTGGAGATAACTAAAAAAACCTCGCTCCCGCAGGTGAGAGTCCCCCTCTATCAGGTCCCGGTTAGTCTGGACTTTCCCTGAAGGCACGCCAGCATCCTGAAGCCGGTTCATAACCTCTCCGGCTGACAGGGTAATTGTCCACGAAGCCACCAGCCTATCCAGCTCGTCCTCGTTTTCCTTGCGTTTTGGCAGGCTGCTAAAGCGGGGGTCTGCGCCCCATGCAGGATTGCCCATTACCCGGCACATTCCTTGCCACTCCTCCTCCGTCGACACCGCAATGGTACACCACTGCTCATTTCCCCGGCATGGATAGGCGTTGTGTGGCGCTGCGCCGTTTGAACGGTTACCCCGGCGCGATTGGACGTTCTCATTAACCGCGTAGTCTAACATAGGTGCAGAGAGAAAACTCACACCAGTCTCAAACTGAGACAGGTCAATCTGCTGACCCTTGCCGGTGCGGCGGCGATATTCCAGCGCTGCCATTATGGCGATAACCCCATAAACCGGCGCCACCCAGTCGGTATAAGCAATATGAGGGGAAACAGGGCTGCGGTCCGGCCAACCAGTCAAATAGTTAAATCCGGCCAGGCCGCTCAAGTTCCAGCCATAGCCGGGGTGCTGGTAATGCGGCCCGCTGTTGCCTTGAAGGCTGGCGCTGAGCATGATTATATCGGATTTAATTTTCTTTAAGTCCTGGTAGCCCAATCCCCATTTATCCATAGTGCCGGGGGTAAAGTTGTCAACCACCACGTCAGCCCAGGCCACCATTTTTTTAGCCAGCTCGCGCCCGCGGGGATGGCTCATGTTCAACGCCAGGCTCCTCTTACCAGCGTTGAATACCTGAAATGGGCCTGAGCGGTTTATCCCCTGTATCCCATCCTTATAAGGGATAGTAACACGAGAGAAGTCCAAGCGAGCTTTGGACTCAATTTTTACGACCTCTGCACCGAAATTAGCCAGGTATTTCACGGTCAAGGGACCGGTTAGCACCCACGTAAAATCAACTATTTTTACTCCTTCTAGGGCACCGTTGTTGAGTCGATTGGGTTGATTGAGTTTGTTGAGTTCACTCCGTTGAGGCGTACTGGTTTTGTCTCGATTAGGGTCTTTATGCAGTTCAGCCATTACTTGCCGGTTATGTTCCCCTATGCGAGGTGCGGGGGAGCGCAACTTCCAGGGGGTCTCGCTCATCTTAAAAGGCGCTCCCGGATAAGCTATACTTCGCCCGGTTTGCGGCTGTTCAACATTTACCCAGAAATTCCGCTCTGCCAGTTGCTCATCATGCCGTACACCAGCCAGGGAATTATTGGGCATAATAGGCATCTGTTCTTTTAAAGCCAACTCCATTATCTCGGAAACACTATGTTCAGCAAAGAAACGCCCGATAAGCTCCTGCGTCTCCTCCACCTCTTTATCAAATCTGGTGAAAGTCCCCATATTATCCCAGTTAACACCCTTAAGGGCGCCGCCTTTGCCTTCCCTGACCATCCAGTCAATTAATGCTTTGATCTCTTTCAGCCTGGGCCCGCCAAACACCTTTACCGTCAAATAGCCGTCCCGGCACGGCCATATATCTCTCACCAGAATTTCGGCCCGCGGCCGGGAGGGGCCATGGCGGTGGCATTGCTCCTTCGCGTAATACCAGTAGGTTAATTCCGGCCCTAACGTGCGAACAACACTTTCGTGTATTGAAACATCAATATGCTGTCCAAGTCCGGTCTTCTCCCTGTTATGGAGGGCAATAAGACAACCCGCTGCGGCATTGAGTCCGCCGTGCAGATACGCTTGCGGTACACTAATCCGCACGGGCGGTCTGTCTGAATCTCCGGAGACAGACATCTGTCCACCCATAGCCATAAGAGTCAGGTCTGTGGCCTTGAAATCTTTATGAGGGCCTGTCTGGCCGTAAGGTGTAATCGAGACGAAAATAAGTCCGGGATTAATCTGTTTGAGGGTGTTATAGCCCAGGCCCAGGCTATCCAGGTATCCCGGTGCGAAGGATTCAAAGATAAAATCTGTTGTCTTAACAAGCTTTTTAAAAACATCCTGTCCCTTTGTATCTTTTAAATCCAGCGTTACCCCGCGCTTACTGGTATTAAAGGCCCACCAGAAGAGGCTATTTTCTGGGTCCGGTTTATTCTGATAAAAAGGACCGTGGCGGCGGGAAGGGTCGCCCCCGGGAGGTTCTATTTTAATGACATCGGCCCCTAATTCCGCCAGGATTTTGCCACAAAGGAATCCCCGTTCGTTAGTCAGGTCCAGCGCCCGGAATGGGGCTAATGCAGATTCAGGATGGCTCATTTTCACTCCCTAACTATGATATGTAGAAAACCCCCTAACCCCCTTTACGTAAAGGGGGCAGTTTTGATTCACAAGGTGAACCAAAACGGGGGTTTTCGACTGCAGCAATGTCATGGAATCACTAATCTAGTTCATCTTCGTTGGATACACAAGCTTACAATATCAAGCCCCGCAATAACGGGGCCTGAAGATTATTATTCAATACATTAGAGCTTGCCAATTACTCTTCTATTTTTCTTAGTCCCCGGCTCTCCAGGAAGGACTCCAGCCGGTCTATACTTTCGACCTCCGACCAGTCCCTGGTGTCACCCCGGTTACCCTCGTATATCATAGTAGGCACATTCAGGGCGCTGGAAACCCCAATTTTGGATTCCAGCACACCCGATGTGTTATTCTCGCAGCCCCTATCTACATGATAAACCACCCCATCCACATGCCATTCCTTGACCAGATGCAATTGATGGTCTATACGGGTCCTGGCTCCACACCAGGTCGAAGCGCCGCGCTGTATATACCATTCGGCAAAGTAGCGCAATGCCTCTTCGCGGTTCCGGAGTTTAACACCAGCTTTTCTCGGGTCTTCTCTCGGCCCGAAGGCGCCATTGGGCTTCTCCTCGAAGGCGGCAAACTGGATAATACTGAAATCCGAACCGATAAATACCGCTCCATATGCCTGAGGGACCCTGAAGAAGCGCAGGGAATGCCAGGGCGGCGCACCGTGATGAAGAAGGCGGAAACGTTCAGTGGGTACAGCAGCTATACCCTCCTTAACCCTTGCCTCCATTTCCTGCTTCAGCCCTCGATAATACGTGATTGTTTCCGGTTTATATTTAGCCACCAAAAGGGGAACGAGGAAGGTATACTGCGCTTTCATATCCATAGGGCATGGTGTAACCTGGTTCAGCATCATAATTTCAGACCAGAGAACTTCGGCGCTGCAACGGTTATAAACGGCCTCGATAAGCTTTTCATCGTCGTATTTCCGGCCTGATATACGGCTCACTTTTTCAATGGCCTCGTTGAACTGGGCGGCTACGTAATCAACGTAATAGGGCTTGTTGCTCTGCTTGTAGTCGCCTACAACCGGGTTATCTACCATTACGTAATGCGCCCCCA
>JACVQG010000122.1:0-518 GCA_015661045.1 Dehalococcoidia bacterium
ACGCTTACCGTCTTCTTAAATTCACCCAGGGCTGCTTTAAGCTTCCCATCCGTATCCGGGGTAATGTTCTTTTCCTTAGCGATAGCTTTTCCAATATCCGGGTAATTAGTTTCCATAAAGCGGAGAAAGGAGCTCTCCCAGGCAGCCACTTTATCTACAGCTACATCGTCCAGGTAACCATTGCCGACAGCATATAATATAGCAACCGTTTTCTCCAATGAGTAAGGGGAGTACTGCGGCTGTTTCAGTAGTTCGGTGATGCGCTGGCCCCGTTCCAACTGGGCTTTGGTCGCCTTGTCCAGGTCTGCGGTGCCAAATTGAGCAAAGGCTGCCAGCTCTCTGAACTGAGATAGCTCCAGTTTGAGCTTGCCTGCCACCTGTTTCATAGCTTTAGTCTGGGCAGCCCCTCCCACGCGGGATACCGACAGACCCACATTCATAGCCGGGCGTATGCCGGCGTTAAACAGGTCTGTTTCCAGATAAATCTGGCCGTCGGTGATGGAGATGACATTGGTGGG
>JACVQG010000122.1:525-5696 GCA_015661045.1 Dehalococcoidia bacterium
GCTCGTTCCAATAAACGGCTGTGCAGATAGAAAACATCACCGGGATAGGCCTCGCGTCCGGCAGGACGCCGCAGAAGCAGTGAAAGCTGCCGGTATGCCCAGGCATGTTTCGAAAGGTCGTCATATATAACCAGTGCATCCTTGCCCTGCTCCATGAACTCCTCGCCCATGGCGCAACCAGAATAGGGCGCCAGGTATTGGAGAGGAGCCGGGTCAGCGGCATTGGCAGCTACAATTATGGTGTGTTCCATTGCCCCATTAGACGCCAGGATAGCTACAGCCTGGGCCACTTTAGATGCTTTTTGGCCTACGGCAACGTAAATACAAGTCAGGTTCTGGCCCTTCTGATTGATAATTGTGTCCAGGGCAATGGCCGTCTTACCGGTGGAACGGTCTCCAATGATAAGTTCCCGTTGGCCCCGTCCGATTGGAATCATAGCATCTATTGCTTTTATACCTGTTTGTACTGGTGTATCCACAGACTTCCGGATAACCACATTAGGAGCTATCCGTTCTACAGGGCGTGTTTTGGAGGTCTTAATCGGCCCCTTGCCATCGATAGGTTGTCCCAAAGGGTTAACCACACGGCCTATAAGCGCTTCCCCTACCGGAACCTCTACTATGCGCCCGGTAGTGCGTACCTCATCGCCCTCTTTAATGGAGGCATATTCGCCCAGAATGGCGGCCCCTACAGTATCCTCTTCCAGGTTAAGAGCGATACCCATAATGCCGTTAGCGAACTCTAGCAGCTCATTATATCTGGCGCCAGATAAGCCATGTATACGGGCAATCCCATCTCCGACCTCTACCACCGTTCCCACATCTACCATGGTTACTGTTGCGCCAAACTGCTCTATCTGTTGTTTTATTATTGAGGCTATTTCCTGCCCGCGACTTGTCATATCTTGACCTCACCTCCTCCGCTCCGATATATCGGAGACGGCGTCCAACGAGTCCCTTTAAAACTGGACTTTGCCGGACTTGAACCCCATCTCCATCAAGGAGACGGGAAAGAAAGAGACCGGGCCTGTATATCGGCCAGACCTCCAACCCCCCGGTGTACCGGGGTGGAAAACACTTTATTTAATGCCTTCCAGCTATATTCACTAAGTATGGAATAGGATTAAAAAACCGGTATCCGCTACCATAATGCTATCTGGCCAATAAACCACGATGGAGGTTCTCCAGCCGGGCTTTCAAACTACCGTCAATAACCCGGTCTCCGATTTTAACCACCATACCTCCGATCAAGACCGGGTCCACCTTAGCTTTTACAGTTACTTTCTTGCCTAAAGCCTGGCCTAACTCCAGGGATAATCTCTGCTGGTTAGCTTCGTCCAGAGGAACGGCGGTAACCACCTCAGCGTGTTCGATACCATAATGGGCATCAACCAACCGTTCATACTCAACTACAATATCGCCAGCTATCCCCAACCGGCCTCGCGCCATGAGAAGTCCGGCTAGATTAAGCACCAGTGGATTTACATCCTTCTTGAGCAGGTTTTTCAGGACCGATAACTTGTTATCCAACCTGACCCGTGGGTTATCCCAGAAATGTTGGGTTTGCTCATCAGACAGGACCTGAGATAGATTTTTCAAATCAATTCGCCACGTATCCAGAGTCTTTTGCGTTAAAGCAATCTGGAAAATCGCCTGGGCATGGCGCCGCGCTAATGCTTTAGCCAAACTACTTTCCCTTACCTGATTATCCTATCCCTTTAAAGTTTTAGCCTGGGATAAGACATCATCTATAAGTTTACGGTGAGAATCTTTATTTAGCGACTGGTTGATAACCTTTTCCGCAGCCTTGATAGCCAGGTCGGCAAACTCCCGACGTAGCGCATCCGTAGCATCCTCCATCTCTCGCTGGATTTCGGATCGCGCCTTAACTATCAGAGCCTCCGCTTCCTGCCTGGCTTCTTTCCGAGCTTCTTCTTTTAGCTTGTCGCCCATCTGCGAAGCCTGAGCTATCAAAGCCTGGCCCTCTTTGCGGGATGCCTCCAGTTGGGATCTAATCTGCTCTTCGGATTGAGCTGTCTGCAGCTTAATCTTTTCTGCCTGGTCCATGCTTTCTTTAATCTTCTCGGAGCGTTTGTCCAGCATCTTGAGAATGGGTTTATAGGCGAAAAGATAGAGCAAAACGAGCAGGATAATGAAATTAAGCAACTGAGCTACCAGGCTGGGTAAATTGATGCCTAGCTTGGCTACTCCGCTCTGCTCGGTTTCTGCCGCTAGAATGGTTTGAACCAGCGGGTGATAAACCCCTATTGACATCTTAGTTATACTACCATAGCCAGCAGAATGGCCACTACCAGGGCGTAAATGCCCAGGGCCTCAGCGAAAGCTATGGCAAGGATCATATTCGTTAAAATAGTACCAGCGGCTTCCGGGTTGCGACCGATTGCCGTTAGGGCAGAGGAACCCAGCATTCCAATTCCTATACCAGGGCCCAGTAGCCCTAAGCCGATGGCCAACCCTGCCGCCAGAAGCTTCATTGCATCAGGGCTTATACCGCCGGCCACCTGCGCTGCCACCTGGGACATTGGCCCTACTGTATCCATTACTACCTTTGCTGTTTCTACAAACATCCTTTTTAGTTTCCCCCTTTCTTAGCTCTTTAAGTTAAATAGTTACTCGCCGAATGTTGCTATTCTTTACGGCCTAAGAATGCGCTTATTACGCCGGCCGCAACGACATAGACCGCCACGATAACCGCTCCCAGTATCACCAGCACCAGTGCCGTGCCGAAATCCATATAAACCCTCCTTTAGCTAGTGCTCTTTATGTTCTTCCTCATGGCCGTGAGCCGCCACAGCCAGAACTGCAAATATCAGTGTTAACAAAGAGAAAATGAGCGCTTGTACTATGCCTACCAGCATCTCCAAACCGTAAACAGCAATCGCAATACCCCATGACCACAGGAAAAATACTATAAGGAACAATATCTCGCCGGCAGTCATATTGCCAAAAAGCCTGAAGGTAAAGCTGACGATGCGCACTAACTCACTCACAAGTTCCAGTATGCCCACAAACATGTCGATGATACCCATGGGGTTACCGCGGAATAATCTCTTAACAGCGAAGAATTTACCCAAATAGCGGAAGAACCCTACTGTCGTCACACCCCAGTATTCCACAAAAGCGAAGGAAATTAAAGCCAGGGCCAGGGGAAAGTTAATATCGGTATTGGCAGCCCTTAATAGTTCCTTTTTATGTTCACCTTCGAAAACGAGGATAGTTCCGAATCCCGGGAAGAGAGCGAGGTAGGCATTAAACAAAACAAAGAGGAAAATAGTAGCTATCACAGCAAAGAAACGGCGGCCATTTTTCTTCCCGGCGAGACCTTCCACCAAATTTAGCAGCGCCTCAATGATAAACTCAAGAAAGTTCTGTAGCCCCCGCGGTACAAGTTTCATCTTCCGCGTGCCGATGACAAAAAGTATCAGGAGAACAACAATGGTTAGCCACGCCGCTATGATGGAATTAGTTATGGGGAAACCCGCTATGTGAAAAATGGGTTCTGTGGCGAGGCTGACATGGGGTTGGGTGACTCTTAAGAATTTGAAAGCTTCTACATCTACGAACTTTGAACCTATAGCCCCGTTGACAAAACTGATGACGGCTAATGCTAAAATTGTTATGCCCAGTCCAAGAAATATTGGTGAGCAGCCGCTTTTACGCACTAAAGTTTTTTCCCTCTATTCCCCATTCCTGGCCGTAACATCCTCCAGACACCATACATTGCTAATGCAAGCCCCAGGGTTGCACCAACCAGCGCCAGGATGGGTTTAGTGTGAAATTTGCCGTCCAGCCAGAGACCCATAAAAGTCCCTGCCAGAATGGGGATGACGATGAACCACCCGACTCCGATGAGTTTGAACGCAATTTGCCTTCGGTTCATGGCACATCAGCCTTGCGCATTATATCACGCACCTTTTCAGCCGGTCAATAGGTTTATAAAAAAACTCCAAACCTATAATTTCCCTCTCCCTTGACGGGAGAGGCGTAGGTGAGGGTGAGTTTCTAAATCTACATCCGTGCCTGTGCAAAAAAACTCCAGGCCCTGTAGAGCCGGGAGTTTTTAGCTTTAATTATCTAATTTGTAATTTCTATTGCTCACTTCTTGAGGAAAAGGCTATTGAAATCGCCGTCAAAATCCTTGAAGAATTGATGTATATCCAACAGGTCGTCACCACCTATAACCGCCGTATTAATGAATTTATCTCTCTCCGATGGTAAAAGGTCAGTGACTACCTGATAGGCATTCGATTCCTTAATTACCACAGCCATCATCCCGCGACTGCCACACGAAACACAGTGCACATTAAGGAACCATAAATCGTCTCTGTGTCCCAGAACCTGCAATTCCTGTAATTTATAATGCTTCCCACATAGGGCGCATTTCAGGGTAGATAACAATCTTTTCATATGGAGCTCGTCCATAATCTTCGCCCTTTCTTAACCAGCGAAGCATCCAAAAATCCAGAGAGGTTTAGAAACAGTCTTAAATTTAGGAACCCTCTTCTCGTTTGCCTTTTTCCAGGTCTTCCAGATTTAAACTCTGGATAAAGTCCTTAAAGGCGGAAAGCCTTTTTAATTCATCTTCATTTACTGGTTTGGAACTATCTTCAACAAGTTTCTGAGCTTGAGGTATAGCTTTGCCAGTCTCTTTATCCAGCAATATACCGGCCTTCTCCATGACTGATTCGTCTACATAGATCGGGGCTGATACCCGCACTGCCAGAGCTAAGGCATCGCTGGGCCGGGAGTCTATTTCCAGTATCTTACCGTTAATCCGGATGTGTATTTTGGCATAGAAAGTATCGTCCTTTAAGTCGCACACAACTACGTTATCTACTGCCGCCCCCAGCGTATCGATAATAGAACGGAGCAAATCATGCGTTAAGGGCCGGGGGACAGATACATCCTGTAGTTTGACGGCTATGGCATCGGCTTCTGACGGTCCAATCCATATAGGCAGATACCGCTCGAAGGATTTCTCCTTGAGAATAACCACCCGTTGATAATTCATTACGCTAACTCTTATGCTATCAATTGTCATCTCAATCAAAGACATGCCTCCTGACAACCCTGGGAAACAGTTTTGATTTTACGCTTAGTTACAGTTCGTGTCAATTCTCATTGCCCACATTCGTACGTGCCTTAAGCTG
>JACVQG010000123.1 GCA_015661045.1 Dehalococcoidia bacterium
AGGTGTTATAACAGTGGCGTGGGAATAAGAAGAACAGAACACGCCGTATACGATTTGAAATATCACCTGGTGTGGGTGCTGAAGTATAGGGTGCACCTGTTGGGTGGTGAGGTTAGAGAGTATTTGAAGGGGGTATTCAAGCAGATAGCGGCGCAGTATGAGTTTTGGATAGATACGATGGAAGTGGTAGAAGACCACGTGCACGTATTTGTTGAAGCTCCGCCGAAGTACTCGCCTGCCCAACTGGTGTAGATGTTGAAGAGCATCTCTGACCGAGAAATATTCAAGAAATTTCCCAAGATAAGGAAGCAGATGTGGTCTGGAAAGATATGGAGTGACGGATACTTTGTGAGGAGTGTAGGAGACGAAGTAACCTCTGACATAATAAGGCGGTATATAAAGTATCAAAAACATGATGACTCCACTTTCCAACTAAAGATGTTTGAAGATTAGTTAGATGCCCCCCAGCAAGCTGGGGGGTACGTCACTGAAACGGCCTTTGGGTATGAGGCTAGCTTCGTTTATACCATCTGCCCTTTGTTAAACGGTTCAGTAAGTTTATGCTGCCACAATGACGGTGGCGTAGCTACTTCCCATTGCGAATGTCCTGGATAATGCCATCGAGACTTTGAAGGAAACGGGAACGGTCTCGTTTTTCGAAAGGAGCCGGTCCACCCGTTATCAGCCCGGTATTACGCAGGTGAGACATCAAATCCCGGGTCGCAAGGGCATCGCCGATGGAATCCACAGTGAAAACGCGGCCCTTTGGCCCTACTACTCGTGCGCCCTTTTTTAGACAACGCGAAGCGAGCGGGATATCCCCGGAGACCACAATATCATCCTTTGTAATATTCTCGACAATCCAGTCGTCCGCAGCATCCAACCCGTCACTCACAACAACCAGATTCAGCCAGTCCTCGTCAGGAATAAACATCTGCGAGTTGGCCACTATCGTAACTTTTAACCCGTATCGCCTGGCTACACGATAGACTTCCTGCTTCACCGGGCAGCCGTCGGCATCCACTAATATCTCAAGCAAAAATGTACCTTTCTTCAACGGAAAACAACAGACGTATACACGAATCTTGTAATTCCGGACTTGATCCGGAATCCACCATGCCCCGATGAATCGGGACACCACGAAGGATGAAAATAGCTATCCCTGTCATGCTGTCCGAGCGGGTACCGGACTCCGATGTTTTACTCGGAGGAGCGCAACGAAGCATCTCAGGGTGGGGCAAGGTCAAATATAAAAAAATCCCTTCCACCCTGAGATCCTTCGTCGTCCCGATAACTCGTGACTCCTCCAGGATGACAAGGGCGAGGCTATTTTCGAGAGAATGACAATATCTCTTTTACCCGGCCAACCTGGCCGCTTTCCAGGCGGACTTTGATACCGTGGGGGTGAGCAGGGGATTTTGTCAAAATATCTTTGACTACCCCTTCGGTTAGTGTTCCTGACTGCTGGTCTTTTTTCAACACTACCGAGACATGCAAACCGGGTCTGATATTGACACGAATTGTACCATTCATAATACTGACTTCATCTTTTCTATCATCATATCATATGGGTATTACCGGGGGCATATTTATACAAAGACCCGGCAGGCGTTTCTTTGTTTATTGCCGATTGAAACCATGTATAATATAATCAAATTAAAATACATACTAGCTAGATTAAGGGGTTGAATCGGGAATGGCAAAACTACACGCAGATTTAGTAAACAAGGAGTTCTGGTACGAGAATATTACCCTTATCCCTAACAGACTGCCGGATTTTGAACGGAATATAGTTGATTTAACGGCTCTTTTTACCAAAAGGGTGACGCTCAAAACACCTCTTGTAAGTTCGCCAATGGATACTGTCACCGGCTCGGACATGGCGATTCTTATGGCTTTAACGGGCGGCATCGGGGTGCTTCATTACAATTTTGCGACGCTGGATGAGCAGATAAAAGAGGTGGAAAGGGTCAAGAGATTCGAAGCCGCTTTTGTAAAGAACCCGGTCGTCCTGGGCCCGGATAATACAGTCGGCGATGTCTATAATATCGCTAAAAAATACGGCTTCTACAGTGTGCCGATAACTGAAGACGGGACTCTCCAGACAAAGATGATAGGATTTGTATCCCGCAGAGATGTAAGATACCAGGAAAATATGGCGATACCTTTAAAAAGTATTATGACGCCGAAAAACGACGCAGATGGCACAGTTAAATTAATTACAGCTAATAGAAGGGATACACTGGATAAAAATGATGTCCGGGCAGCCAACAGGATAATAAGACAATTCTGTCTTGACACTCTGCCCATCGTAGATGACGATTTTCATATTATTGCGCTGGTTACCGATAGTGATCTGCAAAAAGATATGCATTATCAGTTAGCTACCAAGAACGATAATAAGCAGTTGAAGGCTTTCATAGCTGTGGAATCGAGATTGGAAATTGCCAGAGAGAGAATTGGCAAGGGTAACGACGCCGGTATTGACGGGATAGTAGTGGATGCCAGCGTCGCCTTTAAGGAGCAACTGGATATTGCCAGGTACTGCAAACAAAATTTCCCGCATTTAGATGTGGTTTTGGGCAACGTTGATTCAGCGGAGATGGTAAGAAGCATAGTTTCTGAAGCTTCAGCGTATTGCGATGGCCTCAGGGTGGGCATAGGACCGGGATATGCCTGTAAGACCCAGCAGGAACTGGGTACTGGGCGGGCTCAGGCTTCTGCGGTTTGGGATTGCGCTCAGGAAGCAAAAAGATTGGAAGGCAAGTACGGTCTGATGCCGATAATCGCCGACGGCGGCATCAAAATCCCCGATATGCCTAATTCCGACGTAACGAAGCCGGGTGATATAACCAAAGCCTTAGCTCTGGGTTCAAATAGTGTAATGATGGGTAGCTTAATGGCCGGTCTGGATGAGTCTCCCGGTGAAAAAGAGTTTGACTATGAAACCAACAGGATGATCAAAAGGTACCGTGGGATGGGTTCCCTTGAAGCGATGGAGCAAAGGTCTGCCGTCCGGTACGGATATGACCAAAATAAAGAGTCCGTAAGGATTGCCGAAGGATTTGTCACCGAGGTGCCTTACAGAGGTTCCGGATACGATTTTATTCCGCAACTGATAGCTGGTATTAAACAAAGCCTGCAAAAACAGGGGTTCAGGAATATCGCAGAGTTGCAAGCACATGCCGATATAAGGCCAATGGCCAAACGCGAGAAATGATAAACAAAGCCTGTTTAGAAGCCAAAACGTGGAGATGTAAGTACAGCGTCCTACCGGTTAGGAGAATATTTGAATATTTGGCGATAAATATGGTAATATTCATCTCGTTAAATCCTTAACAGGAGTGGAACAGTATGTGGGAGAACAACCATCACAACAGCGGGCTGGTATCGGGAGCGCCGGAGGATTTCAGCCAATATTGCAGGGATGTCCCTGATTTTCCCAAGAAAGGCATTATTTTCAGGGATATCACTAATCTCTTGAAGAACGGGCCGGTCTTCAAGCGGGCCATTAATCAGCTTGCGGATCATTATATTCTGGAAGGAATTGATACTGTCGTTAGCATAGAAGCGAGAGGTTTCATAATAGGCTCTGCTTTAGCCCACCACCTGGGTAGCGGTATGGTGCCGGTGAGAAAGAAAGGTAAATTACCCTGGCGTGTTTACCGTAAGAGCTACGATTTAGAGTATGGGCAAGATCAGCTTGAAGTACATCAAGATGGCATAGAGCCAGGTCAAAACGTACTAATCGTTGATGATGTAATTGCTACAGGTGGCACTGTTGAGGCTGTTGCCAAACTTGTAAAAGAGATGAAGGGTAATATTATAGGTGCTGCATTCCTTATAGAGTTGGAAGCGCTCAAAGGGAAAGAAAAGATTAAAGATATTCCCGTTTATTCGTTAATAAAATACTGTTAGTTGGTAATCGGTCTTAGTTCAATAATAAAAATACAAAGAAGCCCCAAAGGAAATTACCCTTTGGGGCTTCTTTCATTTATTATTACCAGAATTACATAGGCAAATCATCAACCACTTCTGCAAAATGCTATAATGAACACCGTAGAAAATGAAGCCTAATCTAGCGAGAGAGGTATGAACTGTGGGTTTTCGAGGTATGACCCGCATCGGCAATAAGGAGTTCCACTGGGGGGAGAGGACATATATCATGGGTATACTCAATGTTACCCCGGATTCCTTTTCCGGTGATGGACTGGATGGAAGGCCTGAGGTAGCGATAGCCAGGGCGAAAGAGATGGTCGCGCAGGGCGCTGACATTCTGGACATCGGTGGCGAGTCCACACGGCCCGGAGCGGCGCCAGTTTCCGTTGAAGAGGAACTGAGACGGGTGATCCCTGTCCTGAAGCAGGTAGCTAACGAGATAAACATCCCTATCAGCATCGATACCTATAAATCGGAGGTAGCCCGCCAGGCGCTGGACTGTGGCGCTTCCATGATCAACGATGTATGGGGGCTGAAGGAGGATATAGGTCTAGCTTCGCTGGCAGCAGAACGTAAAGTATCCATAATCCTGATGCACAATCAGAAAGGCGCTGTATACAACAATATGATGGCCGAGGTGCTGGATAGCCTGCGCTGGAGCGTGACCAAGGCTAAAGAGGCGGGCGTGACTCCTGAGAATATAATGATTGACCCCGGCATCGGCTTTGGCAAGACCGTAGAGCATAATCTGGAGATTATGCGGCGTCTGGACGAGTTTTCAGTTCCGGGGTATCCCTTGCTCCTGGGCACCTCTCGCAAGTCCATGATAGGGAAGACATTAAACCTGCCGGCAGACCAGAGGCTGGAGGGCACAGCGGCCACGGTGGCCATAGGCATTGCCAAAGGGGCGGATATTGTCCGTGTCCATGATGTCGGTCCCATGATGCGAGTGGTGCGCATGAGCGATGCGATTGTGAGAAGCGGGGGGTAGGTATTTTTAAACTCGATTGATATTATGTGTCTTTGGCAAAAAAAGAGAGGCGCCCCGATTTATCGGGGCGCCTCTTGTGTTTCAGAACCAGTCAGCCAGCTATTTCACTGGTAGGGTTTGAGAATAACCCAGTACATCCACAACCTGTTGCATACTCCAGCCATTGACCACTCCAGAGGGCATAGCAGAGTTCGGCTGTCCAAATCGTACTTTGTGTACGAATTCCCA
>JACVQG010000124.1 GCA_015661045.1 Dehalococcoidia bacterium
TGGCTGCATTTGCTAAAGGGGGAAGGAACTTTTATTTCGAGGGCAATAACCGTAATAAAAGGGGCATAACACTGGACATAAAAAAACCCCAGGGCCAGGAGGTTATCTACCGATTGGCTAAAACAGCCGATATCTTTGTCCAGAACTTCCGCCCCGGAGCAGCCGAGAAACTGGGCATAGGCTATGAGGATTTGAAGAAGCACAACCCTAAGATTATATTCGCCTCGGCTTCCGGCTACGGCGCCAAAGGCCCTGAGGCCAACCGGCCGGCTACGGATCCGGCAGGGATGGCCCGTTCGGGTATGTTGATTGCAACCTCTCGTTATGGTATGCCGCCCCATTATTATCCGGGGGCTATTGCCGACCAGATGGGGGCAATAATGTTAGCCTATGGGGTATTAGCTGCTCTGGTGGCCCGGGAGAGATTGGGTGTAGGCCAGAAGGTGGATACCTCCCATCTGGGCAGTATGGTCTGGCTACAGGCGCTGAACGTCCACCAATACCTGGTACAGGGGCGGCTTCCCAACCAATGGCAGCGGGAGCGGGTGAGCAATCCCATAAGCAATTGTTACAGGTGCGCCGATGACCGCTGGCTTTTCATCGGGTTATCCCAGGCTGAGAGGTTCTGGCCTGATTTTTGCCAGGCTGTTGGTATAGAGGAATTAAGAGATGACCCGCATTATGCTACCGTTAAGAGCCGCATGGAGCACAAGGAGAAGCTTATCGGAATATTAGACGATGTCTTTGCCAGCAGGACGTCAATCCAATGGTCGGAGCACTTTAAGAAAAACTACCCTGAGTTTATCTTTGAAGTAGTAAGAAGTATCGCCGAACTACCACAGGACCCTCAGGTGCTTGATAACGATTACATCGTAGACTTTAACCATCCTGTGTATGGGACAGGTAAAACGCTAGGCATACCGATACAGCTCAGCGCCACCCCCGGCAGCCTTCGCCGGACAGCTCCGGAGTTCGGGCAACATACGGAGGAGGTACTCATGGAGGTGGGGTATACCTGGGAAGAGATAGCTCAACTGAAAGAAGCTGAAGTAATTTAAGGGGGAAAAATGGCTACTATTTCCGGTTCTCGTCTCGTGGCTAAGGCCCTGAAAGACCAGGGCGCAGAGGTTGTATTCTTTCTAACGGGTGGACCTATAATAGGCGCAGCCTTTAGCTGCACTCAATATGGAATAAAGATGGTGGATGTCCACCATGAGCAGGCCGCGGCTATGGCCGCCCATGGATGGGGTAGGGTGAAAGGTAAACCCGGTGTGTGTATGGCGGCAGCGGGGCCCGGCGTAACCAACTTAGTGACAGGTGTTGCTGCAGCTTATATGGATTGCTTCCCATTGGTTGTTCTGGGAGGATCCAGCGCTATACGGCAGGAATGGATGGAAGCCTTCCAGGAGATTGACCAGGTTGCCATGATGAAGCCTATTACGAAATGGGCAGCCAGGGTAACCCGAACTGAGCGCATCCCTGAATATATTGCTATGGCCTTCCGCCATGCCCAGGGGGGCCGCCCGGGGCCGGTATATCTCGATTTGCCCGGAGATATTTTAAACAGCCGTGCGGAGGATACGGCAGTAAATTATCCGCCTGCTTTTATACAAATGAAACCCCAGGGCAATCCTGAATCAGTGGCTAAAGCTGTGGAGTTGCTGTCTAAAGCTGAGCGTCCAATTATTGTCAGCGGCACTGGAGTTCTTCTATCTCATGCAGCTTCTGAGCTTAAGGAGTTTTCGGAAAAGTTCGGCATTCCAGCCTTTACCACGCCGCAAGGGCGGGGGGTAATTCCTGAAGATCACCCGTTGTGTCCCACGGCGGCGCGTTCCTTCGCTTTCAGGGAAGCGGATGTTGTTCTTACGGTGGGCACGCGGTTCAATTTCGTTATTTCGTTCGGGCGCTCTCCCCGTTTTGCCAAAGACGCCAAAATGATACAGGTGGATATAGACGCTGAGCACATAGGAAACAACCGCCCTGTCGAGGTGGGGATTGTGGGAGACGCCGGTATGGTGTTGCGCCAACTGATAGATATGGGCAAAGGAATAATTAAGAATCGGGCGGATTCGGCATGGGTTAAGAAACTCCAGGATGTTAACAAAGAGAAACAGTCAGCCCAGCAGGCGATAGTCAACTCAGACCAGATCCCAATGCATCCAGCCCGGATGTGCAAGGAAATAGGTGATTTCATGGACAGGGATGCCATCCTGACGGTAGATGGAAACGTTACCCTGAACTGGGGCCGTCAGGTTATCCCCACTTATCAGCCGGGACACCGCCTTAATTGCGGACCGTTTGGTTGCCTGGGTGTGGGAATACCTTTCGGCATCGGCGCCAAGGTGGCCAAACCGGATAAACAGGTGATAGTCCTTAATGGGGATGGGGCCTTCGGACTGAATGCTATGGAAATGCATACCGCAGTCAAACACAATCTTCCGATTATTGTAGTAATAAACAACAATTCAGGATGGGATCACCAGTACGAAGACCCCAAGGCCGGCGCCGTCGGGTCGTTTATTGGTGATAAAGTCAGATATGACCAGATGGTAGCTACCTTGGGCGGTTACGGCGAATTGGTGGAAAAGCCGCAGGACATCCGTCCTGCACTGGAAAGGGCGGCAGCTTCGGGGAAACCAGCCTGTATAAATATTATTACGGATAAGTATGTGGCAGGCGAGACGCTGGACTTCTACGGCTATGCACTGTAGTGTACTGTCCCTGACGTAGCTTTACAAAGGTATTGCCCATGTCATTGTCACGAAAATAGCCACCTAGTTAATAAACCTCTCGCCCCTATGGGGAGAGATTTAGAGAGAGGGGAATTTCCTCTCCCTACCCTCTCCCTTAAAGCTGGGGGGCGTTCGTGCCAAAATGAGTCGCCTGATTCTGTCGCGTCCGACTCTGTTCAGGGTGAGGCTCCTGGTTGTATCTGCCCAGTCCTGTCCAGTACTCCGCCGTGCTCAGGAGTTCGTTAGCAAAATGTTTGCAAAACGCTGGTTGCCTCCCGGCATCCTTTTCTTCCACGGCAATGGCGAGGTCGCCTGCGATTATGATGGCGTCGCTCCTCTGTATAAAAAGACGGATGTCAGCTTGTTCGTGGCCGACTTCCGTGGTTATGGACGTAGCGACGGCAGACCCGGTTTCTCCAGCATGCTTGTCGATGCACACCCCATCTTCGAAACCTTCCGCCGGGTTCTGAGGGAGAGAGGGCACACCGGCCCAATTGTATTGATGGGGCGTTCGTTGGGTGTCTATTCCACGATAGAACTGGCTTTGCACTACACGAAGGAAATAGTAGGGATTATTGTGGAAAACGGAGCTGCCCGAATGGCCAGGTTGCTGAGTCTCTTTGGCCCGTCTATGCCGACCGAGGAGGTCAAACGCCTGGAGGCAGCCATCCTATCCAGAGTCCGCTCAATAACCATACCAGTTCTCATTATTCACGGGGAATACGATAGCCTGATTCCGGCTAGTGAGGCAGTCTGGTTACACTAGACGTTGGGATCAAGGCTCAAACGACTGGTTATCATACCTGGGGCAGACCACAACGACATTATGCTCGTAGGCGGCCATCGTAATTCTCTGCCATCCAGGAGTTCCTTCGTTCCTTAGCGCCATAGAAAGGTTTGGTCTCTGTTCAACGTGTATTATCGCTTTTCAGTGAACACTGGAGGCCCTGTGTGCTGTCGCAGGGATTGCACAATTCGATGTTATGTGCAGCGATATAGTCATCCTCTTCTATCTCACTTGCATATTCGGATGAATTTCTTTACAAAATGGTCTTAGCCCGGTAGAGACTACATTATAGGTTCACAAAACTACTCGTTGGTATTGTGTTGGTATTGCGCGTTGACAAAAAAATTATCAAAACCTATAATGACCTAAACTTAATCGGGTGGTTAGAATCAATTTCACGATGGGAGATTTGAATTCATGCCATATATGATAGGTATAGATACCGGTGGTACTTTTACAGACTGCGTAATTGTGGACAACAACGGCCACATTTCGTCTGCCAAGTCGCCAACCACATACCATGACCTGTCTGAAGGTATTCTGGAAGCAGTAAAACGGGCGGGTGAAACGCTGGGTTTGTCTCTCGACAAACTATTAAAAGACACTATTCTATTCTGCCAGGCCTCCACAATTGGCACTAATGCCCTGCTGACCCGTTCGGGAGCCAGGACAGCTCTGCTTACAACCCGCGGTTTCGAAGATATTATTCTGATGATGCGCTCAAAGGGCAGATTTGCAGGCCTCAGCGAGGACCAGATTAAACACGTGGTCAAGACCAGGAAACCAGCCCCTATAGTACCCAGGCCGTTAATAAAAGGCATCAAGGAAAGGGTTGACTATAAGGGGCGGGTGTTAATACCACTGGATGTGGAGGAAACGAAACACACAATCTCCGAGTTGGTTGCATCGGGTATCGAGTCCATCGCCGTTTCGTTATTGTGGTCCTTCATCAACCCGGCCCATGAGAAGCAGATTAAGGACCTTATTCGAGAGCTTTCACCAAACATTTATGTGAGTCTGGCGAGCGATCTGGCTCCGAAACTGGGTGAATATGAACGTACATCCACGGCTGTCATAGATGCATATATCGGGCCAGTCAACCAGCTTTTTGTCTCAAATTTGGACACGCACCTCAGGCAGAAAGGCTTTTCTCATTCCCCTCTGTTTTCTCAGGGTTATGGCGGAGCAGTCTCCCCGGAGTATGCCGTTAAAAAAGCGGTGGGCACATTGTCATCAGGCCCGGCTGCTGGTGTAATTGCCTCAAAATATTTAGCTGAACAATTGGGCTATGAAAATGTCATCACCACCGATGTGGGAGGTACGAGCTTTGACGTTGGATTTATATACAAGGGTGAACCGACACTGGAACACAACCCTGTGGTGGGCCAATACGACCTTCTCATGCCTCAAATACAGGTAACATCCATCGGTGCAGGGGGAGGTAGCATAGCACGGGTAGAACCAGGTACCGGTGTTCTTAAAGTTGGCCCTGAATCCGCACGCTCCACCCCTGGCCCTGCCTGCTATGACAAGGGAGGAACCGAGCCCACGGTTACAGATGCCAATGTAGTCCTGGGCATCATCAACCCGGACTATTTTCTCGGCGGCCGAATAAAATTAAATAGAGAAAAAGCACACCGCCGCAGGAATATTCGATGTCGCCAGCGCTTACATGACCGACCTGGTCCGGCTGGTTACCATCGGCCGCGGTTACGACCCCAGGAATTGCGTGCTTTTCGCTTACGGTGGCGCCGGGCCGATTCATGCCTCTGTTTACGGCCGGCAGGCAAAAGAGATAGTGGTGCCTTCAAGCGCCTCTGTCCATTCTGCCCTCGGCACCGTTGTGTCGGATGTCCTCCACGTTTATGAGCTAAGCGACCCCATGAAGACACCGGGAGACGCGTCGAGGATTGAGAATCATTTTAAAGCTCTTGAAGAGCAGGCACTCCATGACCTCGGGAAGGAAGGTTTTAAGAGGGAGCAGATTATCATTGAACGATACATAGATATAAAATACTCCCGGCAGGTGCATGAGTTGCGCATTCCGGTGCCCCCGGGTAATATTTCGGTCTCTCAACTCGAGGGTGTTTATCTTGAATTCGAAAAGGTGTATGAGCGTTCTTACGGTAAGGGGGCCGGCTACAAAGAAGCCGGAACTCAAATCATGAACTTCATCGTCCAGGGACGCGGCAGAACATGGAAGCCTAAACTGGCCCCTCGACAACTTAAAACGGCGAATGCCTCAGCAGCGCTGAGGACGGCACGCCCTGTATATATGCGGAAGTATGGTGAAGACCGAGAAGCCAAAGTGTACGATTTTCTGAAGCTGGAGCCGGGCAACGAGATAAAAGGACTGGCCATCATCGAAGCTCCGGATACGACTATGTTGATAGATATGGACCAGATGGCAAGCGCCGACCAGTTTATGAATATTCACATACAGCATTCCTAGGGAGAAAAGAATTGGTGCAAACAAAGATAGACCCCATAACCCTGGAAATAGCTATGCACCGTCTCTGGCAAATCACTGAAGAGATGGGTATTACGCTCTCCCGTACCTCGGGCTCCGTCGTAACTATAGATTCACGGGACTACATGACAGCCATCTATGATGCCCAGGGGAA
>JACVQG010000125.1 GCA_015661045.1 Dehalococcoidia bacterium
AGATCAGACTGCAGACGACTCGGGGTGGACATATGCCCAAATCCGCGAAGCGTTTGAGGTCTCGGCAGTCACTGTTGCCAACACGCGCAAGGACTATCTTGCCGGTGGTTTAGAAGCCGCACTCAATCGCAAGAAACCGGAGCGCGAGTATGAACGTTGTTTCGATGGTGAAGGCGAAGCCCATCTCATTGCCTTGACGTGTGGTGAACCACCTGACGGGCATAATCGCTGGACACTGCGTCTGTTGCAAGAGCGATGTGTGAAGTTGGGATATGCCGACCACCTGTCGCATGAAACCGTTCGCACCACGCTAAAAAAAATGAACTCAAGCCGTGGCAGAAAGAGCAATGGTGTATTCCTCCGAAAGCCAGCGCAGAATTTGTTTGTCGGATGGAAGACGTATTAAACACCTATATTCAGCCTGCGAATCCCCAGCGTCCGTTGGTGTGTATGGATGAAGCCAGTAAACAATTACTGGCGGACAAGCACGAACCACTGCCGATGCGACCCGGACAACTGGAACGTTTCGATTACGAATACGAACGCGAAGGCGTGGCAAATTTGTTTATGTTCTTTGCGCCTTTAGAAGGCAAACGACATCTGAAAGTGACTGACCGTCGCACACGTTGCGATTGGGCCGAAGCGATGCGCGAACTTTCGGATGTGCATTATCCTGAAGCAGACAAGATCGTGATGGTGTTGGACAATTTGAACACGCACTCGGCGACTTCGTTTTATGAAGCGTTTGAACCTAGCGAAGCGCAACGTTTGGCGAATCGCTTTGAATTTCATTACACACCGAAGCATGGCAGCTGGTTGAATATGGCAGAGATTGAACTCAGTGCTTTAGCGCGGCAATGCTTGAATGACCGCATGGCTGATAAAGCAACTCTGGCGCACGAAGCATCGGCGTGGAACGAAGAACGAAATGCTCAAGTTGTTAAAGTGCAGTGGCGTTTTACGACGGCGGATGCTCGAATCAAACTCAAGCATCTTTATCCAAAGATTCGGACTTGGAGATCGGCCTTCACCGGCTGTGGCAAATTACCGAGGAGATGGGCATAACCCTTACCCGCACCTCCGGCTCTATTGTGACTATTGATTCCAGGGACTATATGACAGCCCTCTATGATTCTGCTGGAAATTGTATAATCAGTGGCTGCGGCGTTATTTTCCATACTACTGCTTTTGCTAAAGCAGTGAAATTCCTGATGCAGGAGGATAATGAGGATTCTAGCATAGAGGAAGGCGATGTATTCATTCTCAATGAACCATACGTCGCTGCTTTGCATAATGCTGATGTCGCCGCCTTCACGCCAATTTTCTACGAAAAGAATTTAGTGGCGTGGTCAGCCAGCATGACGCATAAGATGGATATCGGAGGCATAGATCCCGGAGGCTCGAGTCCAAATGCCAGGAATGTTTTTCAGGAGGGCATACGGTTTAAAAGGCTTAAACTTGTCGAGCGGGGACGGTTCAGGAAGGATGTCTTTGACTTTATACTCAATTGTGTTAGAGACCCCGGGATGGTGGGGATGGACTTTAAAGCCCAGATAGCGGCTGGCGAAACGGCCAGAAGGCGCGTAACTGAATTAATAGATGACTATGGGGTTGCTAACTTTGAATCCCTTTGCCACTATGCCATCCAATATGCAGAAGACAAGTTTCGAGCCAGGTTGAAGGAATTGCCTGACGGGATGTGGTCAACTGTGCTCTATCAGGATGGTGATGGACTGTCGGACAAGATATATGAAGTGCCCCTCACCATGACAAAGAAGGGTGAGAAACTTCTCTTTGATTTTACGGGCACCAGTGAACAAGCCCCCTGTTCTATCAATTGCACAGCCAATGGCGCTCCCAGTGGTGTTTTTGGCGCTATAGCCCCTCTACTCTGCTACGACATGCCCTGGAATCAGGGGGTTATGAACTTAATGGAGGTGGTTGTTCCCGAGGGCACCATGCTCAATGCCAAATTCCCCGCCCCTTGCTCCACTGCCACTACGGGGGGATGCATGCTTGCTTTCGATGCTGCTCTTATCACTATTTCGCAGATGTTGAGCTGTAGTGAGGAGTATAAAGAGGAGGCTACAGCCCAATGGAGCTCTTCCTCACCCGGATTTCGTATCGCAGGTGTCAACAAGGATAGCAGGTATTTTGTAGCTAACATTATGGAGAACCTATGTGGTGGAGGGCGTGCTACCCGCTCCACCGATGGTGTGGAGCCGGCAAGCCCTGGACACCCCAGAACACGCTTCCCAATGTGGAGTCGCTGGAACTACAATTTCCCATCTTGTATTTGTTCAGACGGATGGTGCCGGACTCGTCTGGAGCTGGTAAGTTCAGGGGTGGCGCTGCCGGCGAGCTGGCTATGGTACTGTATGAGTGCCCGGAAAGAAAGGTGGAGATTTGCACGGTGGGAATGGGCTATGAGCCTTTACAGGGCTACGGCCTTTGCGGCAGCTATCCTTCCCATAACGTCAAGCTTATGGTCAAGAGAGGCTCAGATATACTGGAAAGGCTCAACAAGGGAGATTTAATCAAAGGCCCCGGTGACCTTTCGGGTGGGACGGACATCATGGCCGGGAAACGCACTTTCTGGCTAGGAGAAACAGACGTGCTCTTCCAGGAGTGGAATGGTGGAGGTGGCTATGGTGACCCGATAGAACGAGACCCTGAATCAGTCAAGGCTGATATTGCTAATGGGCTGGTATCTTTAAAATACGCCAGGCAGGTATATGGCGTAGTAGTGGAACCTGACACAGGTGAAATAGATAGAGGTAAGACACTGGCACGGAAAAGGCACATCCGCAACCAGAGAGTGCGCGTTACTCAATCAGCTACAGACATGCAAAGGAATGACCTTCAGAGGCAAGGGGCCGATAAACCATCCCATCGCCTGGGTGAGTACGTATCTGTCCGCAAAGTGGAGGGTAAGTGGAGGATTTTCTGCCAACAATGTGGGCGTATGCTGTCCGATGCGGGAGAAAACTATAAGCTCCATGTGCCTATGGCTGAGTATCCCCTGACCAGGGCCAATCCGCGGAATTCCAAAACCAAACGGTTTGTCCTCAGGGAGTTTTATTGCCCGGGTTGTGCCACCCGAATAGAGGTAGATATGAATTTAAAGGGTGCTCCCCTAATATGGAGCTATAGACTCAAATTAGATTAAGGAGGCTAATATGGATACTCGTTCATTTCGGTTCATAGTAATATCTTTTATCGTTGTGATTATCACCCTGTTGTCGGCAGCCTGTCGTCCCCAGGCAGCAGCGCCCCAGACAGCTCCTCCAGCGGTTGCTGCGACTCCGGGCCAGCCAAAACCGGCAACGCCCTCTCTGACCTCCGAGCAAGTCGCCTGGAATAAAGTGCTGGAGGAGGCTAAACGAGAGGGAACGGTGACGGCTTACAGCTTCAGTCTCACCGGAGATATTGCCAAAGCAGCTATGGATGCCTTCCAAAAGCAATATGGGATAAGACTGGAGATAGTAGGGGGTGTGGGGGCGACTCTGGCCGAAAGGATAAAGACCGAGAACAATGCAAAAAAGTATGTCGCCGATACTTTTGATACCGCAGTTACAGGCATTGCGCCGCTAAAAAAGCTTGGAATGCTTGCTGACACCAGAGATTTGCCTGTGTTAAAAGAGAAGGATGTCTGGGTATTCCCCCCGGTTCTGGACCCGGCCGATGGAACCATGCTCCAGGTCAGGCCTACCTATCAGCCCACAATTATTAATACCACACTGGTGCGGCCCGAAGAAGAACCTAAATCGTTCCTTGATTTTCTAAATCCTAAATGGAAAGGAAGGAAGCTGGCAGCCGCTCCCCCCAGGGTATCCTGGCCGCTGGTTTATCTCCATGTTACACTCCCTGACATTATCAACGAAACTTACTTGCGCGCTCTAGGGAACCAGGATTTGCTTATGGTCTCCACCATGAGGGATGAGGCCACAGCAGTAGCAAGGGGTGAAGCCCTGGCTACGGTAGCTAACTCTCTAAGCACGGTGGGCCCTCTTGTCGGGTCCGGCGCTCCATTGAAAGCCCTGGCTATGAAAGAAGGAACAGTTGGTACGGCTACAGCGATAAGCGTGCTTAAGAATGCACCGCACCCTAATGCGGCCAGGGTTTTTACTAATTGGTGGCTTTCCCCAGAAGGTCAAACGGCAGTTAACAAGGCTGTGGGGAGTCCCAATATAAGGAAGGATGTTCCTGATTTTAGCTACGAGGCAACCCGGATTAAACCTACTAAACTTTTGATTTTGGATGAGGCGGCTAATGACGTGGCCAGCAGGTATGTAGCGGAGGGCCGGGTAGACAAATTCATAGGTATGGAGGTCAAGTAAGTCCCGATGCATAGGGACTTACCATCGTTTTTATCTGTCACAAACCAAAGTAATTTCACCGGGTCAGGAGTATGAATATGAAAAAATGCTTGTCAGTAGTTATTGGGTTGATATTCTCATTTGTGCTAATTGTAGCGTGCAGTCCGCAAGCGCTTCCAACTCAGCCGTCTCAACCACCCATAGCCCCTGCAAAGGCAACAGTTCTCACATCCAGCGTCTCACCTCCCACCTCTCAAGATGCCGCCTGGGATAAAGTAGTTGAGTTGGCCAAGCAGGAAGGCAGGGTAACCGCATACAGCTTCAATCTGACTGGAGATATTGCCAGTGCTGCCGCTGCGGCTTTCCAGAACCGGTACGGGATAAAACTGGAAATAGTCGGTGGAGTGGGAGCAACGCTGGCAGAGAGGATAAAAACTGAGAACAATGCTAAGAAGTTCGTTGCCGACACTTTCGATACGGGTGTTACAGCCATCCTACCCTTAAAAGAGCTGGGTTTGTTAGCCAGTATCGGCGACTTACCTGTTCAAAAAGAGAAAGATTCCTGGGTTTTAAACCCTATCTTTGACCCACCCGATAGCACCATGGTGCGCTTACGGATCGAATACCAGACCGCCGTCATTAACACCAAACTGGTGCGCCCGGAGGATGAGCCTAAGTCTTTCCTGGATTTTCTAAATGCTAAATGGAAAGGCAAGAAGCTGGTTACAGCTCCGCCCCGGGTATCATGGCCACTGGTCTATTTACATGTGATGCTGCCTGATACCCTCAACGAAGATTATTTTCGCGCTCTGGGCAAACAGGATATGCTAATGGTGGCTACAATGAGAGATGAGGCAACGGCTGTTGCCAGAGGAGAGGCGTTTGCCAGAGGAGAGGCGTATGCCGCAGTATCCACCTCTGTCCCTATAGCTAACTCGTTGATAGTATCTGGCGCCCCTTTGAAACCCCTGACAATGAGGGAAGGCACCATAAGTTCCTTCCCGGTGGTGAGTGTGCCTAAGAACGCCCCACACCCCAATGCCGCAAGGGTTTTTGTTAACTGGTGGATATCTCCGGAAGGACAAACCACCATAAACAAGGCTATGGGAGTTCCCAGCATCAGAAAAGATGTCCCGGATTTTAGCTACCAGGGCGCTGGATTAAAACCGGTCAAATTCCTGGCATTGGATGAAGTCGCCCTTCGGACAGTCGCCAAGTATGTAACAGAAGGCCGGGTGGATAAGTTCCTGGGTGTGGATGTAAAGTAACAACTTTCACCAGGTGTTCGTTCAGGGCTGAATCAGTTCTAACAGGGTTTAACAACATGACGAATCGGTCAACGGAGCAGGATTAATAGTACCAGCTCTATTACTCCCCGAAAGCCATTTGCTCAGATGGAGTAGTCGCATTACCTGGGTATTGCAGACGCCCGGGACTATTTTGACTACGGCAACGACTTAAGAAGGGGTACATTATTGGAAGAATGTCACTGGATAAATTGCTTTGTTTCGTAGCTTCTGGCTTCAGCGTACCAGAAGTTGCCGGCCCACTTTCACCGGAATACGCAACTCCTTCTTTCATCGCCAATTTATGTTTCGCCGATAGCGGAGCAAGTCCTAAAGTGCCGGGTAACTATTGCCTCAAAACTGTCTCATTGATGCTGGAGATTTGCACCATGATAACGCAAAGATCCTGGCTTTTTGTCTTTTATTTCCTTGAAAACTTAAAAGAATTGTGTTATAACATGGTATCTCTTTTCTGGGATTGTGTCGAAATTTAATTATTTGCCTGGTTTTTTATAAAAACACTGCTCCTATAACAATGACGTATGGGTGGAAGTGACTTCCGTAGGAAGTCTATGATAGCTCACCAAAAAGCGATGACACCTTTTTTATTGGATTAACTGGAACCACGATATGGGTTCCTGGAGGGTATGAAAATGTTAAAAAAGGGGCTGTTACTCGTTATCATACTGGGAATCTTTTCAATAGCGCCGTTAGACGCCTGCGCTCCAAAAGTTGCGCCTATCCAGTCAACGCCATCGCCTCAAGTTGTGCCTACTCCACCCCCTACTCCCACATCCAACATCTCACTTCCCACATCTCAAGATGCTTGGTCTAAAGTTATCCAGGCGGCTAAAAAAGAGGGAAAGGTAAATGTTTATAGTTACAACATGGTGGGTGATATCGGCATCGCTGTAACAAAAGCCTTCGAACAAAAATATGGCATTGACGTTGAGATAATTACCGGGATGGGTGCTGCCCTTACGGAGAGAGTACTTACGGAACAACGGATGAAAACCGTCGTTGCCGATATAACGGATTCTAACTCTTTTCAAGCTGGAAATATAAAGGATGCCGGCGGCACGATAAGTTCGCAAGAGCTACCGGTATTGCAGCAGAGCGGTGTATGGAGAGTCGATCCCTGGGCCAGCGACCCGGAAAAGCACATTATCGTGCATACTCTGGTTTATATGGCCAGCTTCATCAATACTGATGTCGTAAAAGCTTCGGACGAGCCCAAATCGTTTCGCGAATTAGGTCAGCCTAAGTGGAAAGGAAAAGTTGTAGAGATAGACCCCCGTATTACCAGCGGAGCCTCGAACTTTTTCACCACCTTATTCAAACGGAAACTCATTGATGAGGAATCGATACGGGCTATAGGAATGAACAATGTCAATTATGTTTCCATCACTCAGGAGGCTACCACAGGGTTAATCCAGGGAAGGTACTCTATTTTGATGATGGTCAGCCCCGGCACACTTACACCAGCTCTGAAAGAGGCGGGGGTGTTACCTATCAAACCTCTACCCCTGGAAGAGGGTACTCTGGTGACAAACCGGTCAATGACAGCTATTAAGGGCGGTCCGCATCCCAATGCAACCAGGTTATTCATGGATTGGCTTCTGACACAGGAGGGGCAAACTGTTTTTCTTAAAGCTGCAAGCCTGCCGCCGGTCCGAAACGACGTTCCTGACTACACCCCTAATTCTTTACGTATTACGCCTGTAAAGGCCATAGCTCCCACACTGGAAGAGGAAAGAGAGAACCTGCGTTTATTCAGGGAGGGCTGGCTGGCTAAATTATGGAATAGGTAGCTGTGGTTACTAACGTGGTATTAATAGGGGGTTTCTACCTACAAATGGTCAACGAAACTATGTGCTTTCTTTTAGTAAAGAACAGGGGGTAAGTTCATGCGTTTTGATTACTATCAGCCTAAGGACCTCTCAGATACGGTATCGTTTCTAATACGGGAGGGGGCTAACGCCCAGGTTTTGGCCGGGGGTACCGACCTGATTCCCCGTATTAAGGATAGACTGGTATCGCCTGAATATGTGGTTAATGTTAAGGGGTTAACAGAGCTCCAGGGTATGGGCAAAGAAAAGGACGGTTTCAGGATAGGCGCCTTAACAACGATTAGAACGCTGGAGACGTCATCAGTAATACGCCGCCAGTTTCCGTTATTAGCCCAGGCGGCAGCGGTGCTTGGCTCGGTGCAGATAAGGAATATTGCCACCGTCGGAGGCAACCTGTGTCATGCAGTTCCTTCGGCAGAAACGGCCCCACCTCTATTATCTTTAAACGCCCAAGCCATATTAGTAGGTCCGCATGGTAAGCGAAGCTTACCCCTGGAGGAATTTTTCCTGGGGCCACGGCGCACAGCGCTCCAGCCCGGTGAACTTCTCACTGAGCTTCTATTGCCACCTTTACCTGAGAGATGGGGTGGGGTCTATATTAAACTGGGTCACCGCCAGGCTATGGATTTAGCGATAGTGGGTGTTGCGGCTGTGGTAGTCCTTGACTCCGCCGGGCGTTTCCAGGACTGCCGCATAGCCCTGGGAGCCGTGGCCCCAACACCGGTGAGGGCAAAGCAGGCTGAAGAGATACTGCGCGGAGAGAAATTTTCGGAAGCAGCGTTAACCAAAGCGTCTGAAATAGGTATGGGGGAATGCCAACCTATCGATGACATTCGAGCCTCCCGCGTTTACCGTTGTGAAATGGTCAAGGTATTAACCCATAGAGCTGTTTCCCAGGCTTTAGCTATGGCGCAGAACAGTAAAGGGATTTAAGAGATATTTTTTGATAAGGAAAATAGGCCAGAGTAACATTCATAAATACTTAACATGAAATTATATTACAATACGCTCCTTTATATAAGGGCGACTAGTTTTGGAGATGAAAATGCCAGCTTACAGGGTAGGTGTAGATACAGGCGGAACTTTTTCCGACTTCTGTGTTCTCAACCAGGAAACCGGTGAAATCATCACCACCAAGGTGCCATCGACTCCGAAAGACCCGTCTCAGGCAGTTATAGACGGTGTTCGTCAGTTAGTAGAGGTAGGCATTCACCCCGAACATATTGTTTCCTTCTCTCATGGCACGACAGTGGGTACTAATGCCCTCCTAGAAGAGAAAGGCAGCCAGACAGGCGTCTTGCTCACCGATGGCCTGCGCGGCATCAATGATATCTATGCCGGGTCAGCGTTGAGCCAGGGCGCTTTCGAGCTATACCGGGTGCTGCCCAAGTATTTAGTGCCTCCACGTCTCTGCCTCGGTGTGAAGGAAAGGGTGGATTTTCGGGGAAATGTTATAGAGGCACTGGATAAGGCCCAGGCTACACAAGCGATCCTTAAATTGAAAGAGAAGGGAGTTGAGTCCCTGGTGGTGTGCTTCCTTTTTTCTTTCATGAATCCGGAGCACGAGCGAGAGGTGTCCGAGCTTATCCGTGAAAATCATCCGGGCTGCTTCATCTCCCTGTCTTCGGAGGTGCTGCCCCAGATAAGAGAGCACACACGGCTCTCCACCACTATAGTTAATGCCAAAATAGGCCCGGTTCTGAACAACTTTCTCCTTAAACTCCAACACCGCCTTCGGGAACAGGGTGTAAAAACAAAACAATTGTATGTAATGCAGTGCAACGGCGGTGTACGAACCTTTGAGGCCAGCGCGGCCAGAGCCGTGCCGCTGGTACTTTCTGGCCCTGCTGCCGGGATAATGGCTGTCGGGAAACTGGCCGAATTAGCCGGGTTCCCCAATGTAATTGGCTTGGATATGGGCGGGACCAGTTGCGATATAGGTCTGGTTAAAGATGGCGAGGTCTTGCAAACTATCAAAGCCAGTGTCGGGAAGTGGGATATCGCTATTCCCATGCTGGATGTAAATACGATAAGCGCCGGTGGTGGGACTATCGCCAGGGTAGATAGCGTGGGTAACCTGGTGCTTGGCCCTGAAAGTGCCGGGGCCGATCCCGGTCCCGTTTGCTATGGCAAGGGCGGCACTTCGCCTACCGTAACCGATGCTAACCTGGTCCTAGGATTCCTTAGCCCGGATTTCTTCCTGGCCGGAAAGATGAAATTGGATAAGCAAAAGGCAGAGGCGGCTATCATGGAGAAAATCGCCAAACCCCTTGGCCTTAGCCTGCTTGAGGCTGCCGATGGCATCATAAGGGTTGTCAACGCCGATATGGAGCAGGGTGTAAGAGCGGTATCCGCGGAGAAGGGATACGACCCGCGGGATTTCGTCCTTTTTGCCTTTGGCGGCGCTGGACCGGTTTCCGGCGCCAGACTAGCAGCAGCCCTTAACATTCCAAAAGTAATGGTTCCATTAGCTCCTGGCGTCACGTCAGCCCTGGGGCTATTACTTGCAGATGTCCGCCATGACTACGTGCGTTCACATCTGGACCCACTGGCCTTCCTCGAACCGGAAATTGTCAACAGACAATTTAGCGAACTGGCTGAAAAAGCCACCGCAGAGCTAGTTGCCGATGGGTTCACTAATAAGGAAATACAGATTTCCTATTTCATGGATATGAGATATTCCGGGCAGGGCTACGAAATCACTGTTCCCGCTCCATCGGGCCACTTTGATAAATCAACCCTGGATATTATGCGCTCCAGGTTCGATACCCAGCATGAACGCCTGTTTGGCCATAAAGCTGAGACCCAACCTG
>JACVQG010000126.1 GCA_015661045.1 Dehalococcoidia bacterium
TGGGGGATGGCATCACTACCAAATGTACTTACCCGGACTGTTCCTTCGGGGCTTATTACCAAGATGTAACGTATATCAGCGTCGCTGACTTCAGTTCTGTTGACCAATTCATAGAGTGCATAGAGGTCATCGGTAAGCAAAGGGTCTATGCTATTCGATGCCAGGTTCCTGGCAATAGTTTCGCCACGTCTTTCCAGTTCCGTTCCCAGGATTCGCCGGATGTCATTGCGGGCATAGGTTACAGCAATAACGCCCAGTAAGAGGATGATCCCAGCAAGTATAAGAGCTACTTTTATCCGAAAAGGAATCGAGGATAGCGTCAAGATAGGCTCCTATTTAAACCCGGTTACCCGTATCATTTCTTCGATAGCATCATAGGCTGCTGCATCTGGTTTGGTAAAAGTATCTATTCCCAGATTTTTAAGTATTTCCATACCCTGAGTGTCACTACTCATCCCTAAAAAAATGGATTCAAATTGCTGGCGCAGTTCAGGAGGTAAATTGGGATTGACAACGATAGGATTAATCCCAAAGTATCGCGACTTCCATACCACTTTCATCCTGGCAGCCAGGGCGGGATCACTCTTAATAACAAAGTCATAAGCCAGACTATCCACGGCGGCGCCATCTATCAAGCCATCTGCTACCGCCCGTATTGATTTGTCATGGCTATATGTGAAGATCGTACTCTTAAAAAACTTTTCAGGAGTTTCACCCATCTGTGAGAGAATATATACAGGGACTATTCTACCAGTGTTGGAAAGAGGGTCAGTGAAGGCGAAGGTCTTCTGGCGCAGGTCCTCCCAACCGGCAACATTACTACGGGAGGAAACAATTAAATAGGATTGGTAGGTTTTTTGCCCGTTTACTATGGGTATAACCAGGGCTTCCATACCAAATTCCCAGCGTCCCACTACAAAAGCGCCGCTGCACACTAAAGCCAGAGAAACATTTCCAGCCCGCACCAGGGCATTCATCTCTGTGTAGCTCTTGCTTTGAACCAACTCTACTGGCCTACCTAAACGTTCACCCAGGTAGGCGGCCAGCGTTTCATAGCTTTTGAGGGTTGCCTGTGGGGAAAGCACGGGAGCGACACCAAAACGCAACTTAGTCTTGTTAGCCTGATTGGAAGATGGAGAGTGTGCCGGGACTGGTTGCGATAAGGAAAGATTTACATCCGCCCTTAGATACGAACGCTCATTTTCGACAATAAACCATACCACCCCCACCAGGGAGGCGATAATCACGGCCAATAGAATGATATTGAATGTTCGCATTTACAGGCTCATAATGTAGAATACTGGAACTTAAACTTTTAATCTTCCCTTATAATACGGAAATTAAACCTGGTATGCAAACGGAGAATATTCTTTGACGCTCTAACACACTTTTGCTATAATTACTCTGTTTTCAGCAAACTTACTATATAAATATTTTGTCCAATTTGGCCCGAAGGCCAATTTTTCTTTTATCAGCATGAAGGTTTTTCACATTTGTTAGAAGAATTCCACGAGCAATTTAATCAGCGGCACCAGTATAGCCGGGACTGGAAAGCCCGTAATAACAGTCAAGTCATTGGCTATCTCTGCACCTATTTCCCGGAGGAAATCATATATGCCGCTGGACTGCTTCCCGTCCGTCTCCTGGGTGGGCATGAACCGCAGGATGTAGCTGAACGTCATATCCCCACCATGTTTTGTCCCTTTTCACGGGATGTTCTTGCTCAGGGGCTGTTGGGTAGATATGCCTATCTTGATGGATTAGTAGATGCCTTTACCTGTGTTCATATGCGTAATGTTTTCGGAAGCTGGACACTGAATATCCCGCTTAAGTATCAATATTATCTATTTACCCCGGTGAATGTTCGTAACCCCCGCGCAAAAACCTACTGGGCTATTCAGTTAGGTAAATTCCAGAAATCGCTGGAAGAATTTACCGGCCATCCTATTTCAGAAGCAGCCCTGGATTCGGCCATACAGGTCTATAACCACAGCCGGAACCTTCTAAGGCAAATATATGAAATGAGGAAATCAGAAGCTCCACCAGTTACCGGCGCCGAATGTATGGAGATGGTTGTTTCCAGCCAGGTAATGGATAAGCAAGAGCATAACCAGTTGCTGGAGAAGGCGCTGGTAGAGCTAAATAGTAGAAAAGACAACCGTCAAACAGGGGTAAGATTAATGCTGATTGGCAGCGAAAACGACGATACCGAGTTCGTTCGTATGATAGAATCGCTGGGGTCAACCGTTGTTAGCGACGACCATTGCACAGGCAGCCGCTATTTTTGGAATGAGGTTGTTCCCGGCAAGGACCGGCTTTTGTCCATTTCCTCCCGGTATATGGACCGGCCGCCGTGCCCTCAAAAGGATGTGGAAGACATCCGTTTTCGTTTCCTGCATATCAAGCAATTAGCTCAGGATTACAATGTACAGGGGGCTATCCTGGTTCAACAAAAATTCTGCTCGCCCCATGAGCTCGATTTTCCAGCTTTAAAAGCATTCCTGCAGGAAGAGATGAACATACCCAGTTTGTTCCTGGAAGTGGACGTTACTATTCCGTTAGGACAGTTCCGAACTCGTGTTGAAGCCTTTCTGGAAATGCTCCAGTTGCAGTTAGTATAATTGTGAAAATTAGAGAAATCGTGCCGTATGATTAAGTTACATCAAACAAAACAGCTACAAATGTGGCAAAAAGCCAAAGAGTTAAGGCTTAAGTATTTCAAAGAAGTACAGACTGCCAAGGAGCAGGGCAAGACGCTGGTCTTGGTGGATAGCGGTAGCTTTATCGAGTTGCCCGCCGGATTGGGAGGTTATGCCTGTCTGGAGGGCCATCCCTACGGAGCTACGGTGGGGATGGACCTGGACTTTGCCAGGGAATGCGCCGAAGCTACAGAGGCCCGCGGCTACGCCCGGGACCTGTGCGTTTACACTCGTAACTTCTGGGGTTCCATGTTCCTCAACCGTTACTACTTCGGGGGCGAGTTCCCCAAACCGGATTTCACTATCAAAAGGAGCCTGTGCGATACGGAAAGCAAATGGCTACAGGTGTGCTGCGAGCATTTCCATATCCCCAGCTTTTATATAGATTTCCCTCTTTACCCCGATAGCCGCACCGATAAGGAAGATATTGATTATCTGGCTACCCAGATGAATGACTGCATCGAATGGATGGAAAAGATTACCCACAAGGAATACGATGACGAACAACTGGTGCGCGCCGCCAGAAATGAGTTCCGCACAACCTCGCTGTGGGCTGAAATCTGCGCCCTTAATAAGGCTGTTCCGGCTCCCCTGGACCAGAAAACCATTTACACCCTTTACTTTCCTACCGTTGTCTCCCGTTATCAGGATGAGACAGTGCATTTTTATGAAGAGTTACTGGCCGAGGTCAAGGACAGAGTAGCCAATAACATCGCAGCGCTGGCCACAGAACGCTGCCGGTTGTGGGATGATGGCATTCCGCCCTGGTATTTCCTCCGCCTCTACAGATACCTGGAAAGCTATGGCGCTGTTGTCCTGGGTTCTATTTATACTTATACACTCCATGGCGCCTGGGCAGACCAGACTGACGGCTCCTGGGGCCGTGCCAGGACGCCGGAGGAACGCGGCATGCCAATGAAGACCAGAGAGGATGCACTACGTGCGTTATCCCTGTGGTACCTGGAAAAACCCATCTACCAGGGAATGTGCTTGCCTGTCTCGAAAAATAAGCAGCTTTTACGCATAATAAAGGAGTGGCATATAGACGGTACGATGATGCACCTTAACCGGGGGTGTGAGGGACTTGTCCTGGGGCAGATGGAAAACCGGCTGGCCTTGCTAAAAGAGCATAATCCAGTTACCATTTATGAGGGTAACTCTGCTGACAAGCGGGAGTTCGATGAAAGCCAGGTGATGGACCGGCTGGATGCTTTTATGGAAAGCCTGGGTATGAAGAAGCTGGACTCATAGTCAATTAAGAATTATTTTAGGAGAACAGGATGCTAGAAAAGTTCCGTGAGATTTCCCAAAACCGGCATGAGTATGCCCTCGATTGGAAGAAGAGGACTGGCCGTAAAATCTTCGGGTACATGTGCACATATTTACCTGAAGAGCTGGTTTACGCTGCCGGTGTTCTCCCCGTTCGGGTATTGGGCAGCCATGAGCCACAGGATGTATCCGAGCGGCACATCTACGCTATGTTTTGCCCCTTTTGCCGGGATGTGTTAGCTCAGGGTTTAAAAGGAAAGTATAACTATATAGACGGGCTGGTCATGGGTCATGCCTGTATGCACATAAAGCAGGCCTACGATAGCTGGGTAACCCACATCCCCACCGGTTACCAGTATTACATGTTCATGCCTCAGATAGTCACGCACCCCAAGGCTAAGGCATATCTTACTGAGGAGTTGAAGAAATTCAAAGCCGACCTGGAGAAAGGTCTGGGCAAGACCATAACCGATAAGGATCTGGACCAATCGATAGAAGTATTTAATACAAATCGCCGCTTGCTGCGACAAATCTATGACCTCAGAAAGCAAGACCCTCCCCTGGTAACAGGGACGGAATGTATGGATATGGTGGTTTCCAGCCAGGTTATGGACAAGGCTGAGCATAACAAGCTATTGGAGCAGGCATTAGTAGAACTCAAAAACCGCAAACCGCCCAAATCGGGGAAGCGCCTGATGATAGTGGGCGGGGAATGCGATGACTCCGGGGTAGCTGCAATGGTGGAGAGCGTGAACGCAGTGGTGGTAGCGGACGACCTGTGTGTTGGCAGCCGTTACTTCTGGAACGAAGTCATCCCTGAAAAGGACCGTCTGGCCGCAATAGCTGCCCGCTATCTGGATAGGCCACCCTGCCCTCTAAAGGATGTCACCGCTCATCGTTATCGCCTTGACCACATCCTCAACATGGTGAAGGAGTTTAAAGCTGAAGGCGTGCTTCTGATAATGCAGAAATTCTGCGATCCCCATGAGTTTGATATTCCCGTTATTGCCAGTTTCCTCAAGGAACACGGTATCCCCAGCTATTTCATGGAGCTGGATATAACCATCCCTGAAGGCCCGCTACGCACCCGTACTGAGGCGTTTGTTGAAATGCTGGAATTGGAAACCGTCTGATATTGCATTAAATATTAAAAGTCTTCCCT
>JACVQG010000127.1 GCA_015661045.1 Dehalococcoidia bacterium
CAGCGTCAATATCCAAAGGGATTTGTTCCACGGAGAGTGGAACTACACTATCTCTCCAGCCAGACCTCAAGATAGTATGTTTATTTCGTGACAGGCCCTAAGAACCTTTTTGGAGGTTACCTTCGCGTAACTTGAATAGACGTAGGGTGGGTGAAGCTAAGCTCAACCCACTGCATAAAAAGAGAAACAAGTGTGTCACATTACCGCATTAGCGGTGGGTGTAGCCCCGACCAAATCGGGGCTACACCCACCCTACAGGCTCATCAGGGAGAATATGAGGACAAAGGGCGTCTGCCTCATTCGTATGCCGTCCTGGGAGCATTCTTTTTCCCTAACCACCAAGCTGATGGCTAGGGTCGCCAAGGAAGGAATGTGACAGGTGAGGCCTGCGAACGTTGTGGCAAACGATCAATTTAACCTATACGAAGTTGTCAAGAAAAAGCTTAAAGCTTCAGCGGACAAACTTGAAGCTCTGCACCCATTCTGGGTGCCAAATAACGATGCCAGGATTTCTTGGTTCCTTGGAGCAATTAACGTCTTGGTTATGACCCAAATTGAGTGCTTGGTTATCGCAAAATACTTGAGTCGTAAGGATTGGTGGCAGGGACAATCGCAAATCAGCGGCGACCTGGAAACAGTTCCCATCTTTTTGAATGAATACGATATACACATTCGACTCTGGACATTCCACAGCATTTTCTTCCAATTAGAGGAGTCATTGAGACAGGTCATCAAACTCCGAGACCCAGTAAAATATAATGAGTGCCAGACCAACTGGCCAGGACTATACAACTTCCTTCTAAAGGAAACTGGATTGACCAAATATTGTCCGTTGTTCAAACTCATAGCGCATACAAGGAATACCATCCATAATAACGGAGTATTCAGGCCTCCAAACGGGAAAGATGTAGATATCGAGTGGGAAGGCAAAATGTTCCAGTTCTGCGTTGACAGGAGGATTCGTTGGTTCACGCATGATACTCTGCGGCAATTTATAATTTGGTTAAACCAAGTCATGCTTGATATTATGCTTTCTGAAACAGTGGGCACTGTGCCAAAGATTGAAAGGTTCAAAGGAGAATGAGTCTCCCAACATTTCATTACTCTTGAGTTATGTACTCTGATTTTATGGCAAGCAAATAATGTTTGCCGTTACCTCTTCTGACGCAAATAACTAGCCCAAAAAGATTCGGAGACTGTCCAATGTTCTTTGTAGGCATTGATATCGGCTCCACCATGACCAAGATGGCCGTTATGAAAAGGCTGAGCATTCAAAGTCAATCCTGTACTATCCCGATAGCCAGCTTGAACTGTTAACGGTTGATAAATCGTTTGGGTGTAGCTATAATCGTGTAGGGTAAAAGAATATGGCATTAAAAACAAAGACAGAACACCCCCATATTGTCAGGGTTAAGGAGATACGCGGTGGGCGTCCTGTCATAAAAGACACGGGTATAGAGGTCGCACTTATAGTTAAGCTCCATAAAATGGGGGAGTCCGTAGACGAAATACTCGCCCTGTATCCCCATCTCGCTCCGGCTGCGGTTTACGATGCACTGAGCTATTATCACGATCATCAAAAAGAAATAGAGCATCTCATAGCCGACCAGGACATTCAAGTTATACTAGAACAAAATGACCTCACCATTGACAGTCAAGGGCATATTCTTCCGAGAATCAAATAGGTGTCACTGAGGCTCTATTTAGACGAAAATATTACTCCGGTCCTTGCCCAGCAACTCCGAAGACGCGGTTTCGACGTAGTTAGCGCCAGTGAAGTGGGGATGCTGGCGAAGACCGACGAAGAGCAACTAGAGTATGCTTCCAACAATGGCAGAGTTCTGCTGACCTTTGACACAGATTTCATACCCATCGTAGTTAGATGGCTGTCAAATGGAAGACATCACAATGGCATCGTTATTTCCAAGGAAGTAAAAAGAGACCAAACTGGTGAATTAGTTAAACTCTGTTCCATGTTCCTCAGTCAAGTTCGAAATGATGAAGCGACAGATGCTATATTCTTCCTACAACAATTCAAACGTGTGATTTGAAGTCTCGTGCATGCCTCCCGCAACAGAAACTAACACAACAAGGGGTCTAATAGTAAATTAAATGTTCTTCGCAGGCATTGACATCGGCTCTACCATGACCAAGGTGGCCATTATGAACGATGGTCTAGTCGCCTCGGTTATTGGCCCGACCGGGCCGGAGCACCGCCGCCTGGCCCATAAAGTCATGGAGTCCGCTCTCGCACAGGCCCACATCCCCGTTGAAGAGATAACCTATGTTATCGCTACCGGCTACGGGCGGGTCAACGTCCAGTTCGCCGATAGACAGGTCACCGAGATTTCCTGCCATGCTAAAGGGGTGAGCAGCCTTTTCCGGTCAGCCCGAACCGTCATTGACATCGGCGGACAGGAT
This sequence comes from Dehalococcoidia bacterium, assembly GCA_015661045.1. Lineage (GTDB taxonomy): Bacteria > Chloroflexota > Dehalococcoidia > JACVQG01 > JACVQG01 > JACVQG01. The sequence continues at coordinate 2,422 of JACVQG010000127.1, forward strand.
TGCAAGGCTATCAGGCTGCTGCCCAACGGGCGGGTAAAAGAGTTCGTCATGAATGATAAATGCGCCGCCGGCACGGGACGTTTCCTGGAGGTGGTGGCGCAGAAGCTGGGATTGAAGCTGGAGGAGTTGGGCGAGCTATCCTTACAAGCATCAGCCCCCGTCAAAATCAGCAGCACCTGCACCGTTTTTGCTGAGCAGGAAATTATATCTCATCTGGCCGATGGCGCCAGTATCGGGGCTATTGTAGCTGGCATTCATCAAGCTATCGCCGAACGTATTGGGAACATGGTGAATAGGATCAGGATAGAGCGGGATGTGGTGATAACTGGGGGAGGGGCCAAGAATATCGGACTGGTCAAAGCGCTGGAAGCCAGGTTGGGATGCCCTGTCCAGGTGCCGCCGGAGCCACTGCTAACGGGATGCATCGGCGCGGCTCTGCTAGGTAAGGAATATACTCTTCAGGCACAACAGCGGGGACAAAACTTGCCCATAAAAGAACGAAAGTTAGTGTCGTAGAATAACTTATAACCTTCTGGGCTTACTCCCTTAATTTAGTTTTAACTTTTAAGTTGTGGCCTTAACTTATGAGATTTGAGCTTTGATTTAACATCAAATTTCCCCTGTGCAATCTATCGAACAAAACAACAAATCCCTACCTATCTTATGTTATAATAAAACAGTTTAACCCTTGGGAGTCCTTGTATGGCTAACCTACCACGGTTATCATCTGCCCATCCATTTAACGTAGCCTATTTCTCCATGGAGGTAGGCGTTGACCCGGCTATGCCCACCTATAGCGGCGGTCTGGGCGTGCTGGCCGGGGATACGTTGCGTGCTTCAGCCGACCTGGGTGTACCGATGGTTGGAGTTACACTGCTGCACCGTAAGGGTTATTTTCGACAACACCTCGACGCCAATGGAAACCAAACAGAGATCCCCTCTATCTGGTCTCCAAAAGAATTCCTGGAACCGATGCCTTTCCAGGTGCCAGTCACCATCGAGGGAAGGCAGGTACTGGTAACTGCATGGCGCTACGTTATTTACGGTACAGGCGGCCATCCCGTTCCGGTGTACTTTTTAGATACGGGTTTACCACAGAATTCCCCCTGGGATCAGACACTCACCGACTTTCTTTATGGGGGAGATGAGCACTACCGACTATGCCAGGAAGTTGTTTTGGGGCTAGGTGGAGTAGCTATGCTCAGGGCTATCGGACACGACCGGGTCGGCACCTATCATATGAATGAGGGACATTCAGCCCTGCTCACCCTGGCCCTGTTAAACGAGAGGACTCAGAGCCAGAAGCGTAGCCTTCATGCTTTAACGAAAGTTGATGAAGAAGCCGTCCGGCGACACTGCGTATTCACCACTCATACCCCGGTTCCCGCTGGTCAGGACCAGTTTTCCATCGAGTTGGTACAAAGCGTGCTTGGTGAGGAACAAACTAAGATTTTACAAAATACCGGGTGCTGTATAGTTGGGGTTCTGAACATGACTCATCTAGCACTGGCTTTTTCCCACTATATAAATGGAGTCTCCCTGCGACATGAGGAAATATCCATCGGTATGTACCCTAATTACCCTATAAACTCTATCACTAACGGAGTTCACGCTGTAACCTGGACTTCGTCACCCTTTTGTCAGCTATATGACAAACATATCCCGGAATGGCGCCACGATAACCTTTACTTGCGTTATGCAATAAGCATCCCGCTCGATGAAATCCGCCAGGCCCATGAGGAGGCCAAACGAAATCTATTGGCTGAGGTTCAAAAACATACAGGTATAGCCTTCGACCCGGGGATATTTACAATTGGGTTTGCCCGGAGAGCAACAGCCTACAAACGGGCAGACCTGCTATTTTCTGATATAACAAGATTAAAAAGAATCTCTCAGGAGGTGGGCCATATACAGGTTATTTATGGCGGTAAGGCTCACCCAAAGGATAATAGCGGTAGGGAACAAATTAAACGCGTCTTTGATGCCGCAGCTACTCTTAAAGATACCATCCGCGTTGTCTACCTGGAAGAGTATAACATGGCGCTGGGAAAGTATCTCTGTTCAGGGGTTGACCTCTGGTTAAATACACCCCTTAAACCCATGGAGGCATCGGGAACTAGCGGGATGAAAGCTGCTTTGAACGGAGTGCCAAGTCTGAGCGTCTTAGATGGCTGGTGGATTGAAGGAAATGTTGAGGGCATAACCGGCTGGTCTATTGGCGAAAACTCGGCGACAGAGGGCAACCCCGACATCGAAAGTGCATCCCTGTATCACAAACTTGAGAGTATTATCGTTCCCATGTTTTATCAAAAGCAACTTGAATTCACAAAGATCATGCGCTGGGCGATTGCCTTGAACGGTTGTTATTATAACGCACAGCGAATGGTTCTCCAGTATCTGGAAAATGCATACCTGGCTGCCAGCAAAAACCATGTTTGAGAAAAGTAATATCCGGGTTACCAGTGTTGGGGGGCGGTATCTAACCCATCCAGAGAAGAACCTTTACTATAACAAGAAGCAGCTAAATGTTACCTTTATAGGAATAACGGGAGACGCCGATGGAATCTAGAGAGCAACGAAGCTCTAATTTCATGTTGATACTGATTGCTGTCAATGCTGTACTGCTTATTGCCAAATTGGCACTACCGGACCTGGATTATGTTCTCGGATTGCACGCAAGAGGCTGGTTGGATA
>JACVQG010000128.1 GCA_015661045.1 Dehalococcoidia bacterium
GGGTAAATTTCAACGCATATCCTGGGACGAAGCATTGACAACCATTGCCGACAAAATGAAGTATTACCGGGAAACCTATGGTCCCTATTCCACCATAACTCCCTATATGCCTAACGAGACAATGGAGCGCCTGTTTCAATTCTGGGGCGCCGGGGTTGATAGCTGGGGATGGTGTTCTATAGACTCCACCAGGCTTTCGGCTCACTTGATCGCCGGAGCGCCCGGCTGGGAAATGGCGCAGTATGCCTCGTCTTCGGCGGCTGACATGTTCGCTAACTCGAAGCTAATCGTCCTCTGGGGATTCGATCCCACGGTATCACATTACGGCCCGGCCCATCAATTTGCCTACTATATAAAGCTCGCACGGGAAAGGGGCAGGCGGGTTATACTTATCGAGCCGAGGTATACCACCGCAGCCGAGGTTCTGGCCGACCAGTGGATACCAATCAAACCGGGTACCGACCATGCCTAACGTGATTTTCAAAGAGAATCTGCATAACAAAGAGTTCATTGATAAGTTTGTGGAGCCAGTGGGATTTGAAAAGTGGAAGAGCTATGTCCTGGGACAGGACGATGGTATAGAGAAGACTCCTGAATGGGCTGAGGAAATATGCGCTGTGCCCGCCCAGACTATTCGGGAAATAGCCCGTCTGGTAGCCACAACCAGGCCTGCCTGGCTATGGTGCCACTCCAGCCTGAGCCGCAAGAGCCGAGGAGAACAGACAGTCAGGTCTTTCTCTGCATTACAGGCTATGCTGGGCTACTGGGGCACACCCGGAGCCGGGCCGGCGGTTAACCTGGGGCCGGCCAGAGGCATCCCCATCGAAGCCAACTGGGGGCCTCGTGGAAGCTATGAGGTACCCAAACTGTACCGCAGCCATTACTGGGCCCAGGCTGTCCTGCTCCTGGACAAGGTGCGAAGCGGTGAACTTAAGGAAGAGGAATACAGGAGGATGGTAGGCTGGAGGGCTGATCCCTCCATACTAAAGGATTTTAATCCGAAGGCGCTCCTGTGGGGCGGAGGCCATAAGCCCCATGCCTCCGACCACCTGGTGACCGCCTGCGAATCATCCAACTTTCAGGTCGCAGCTATGAATAAGCTGGAGTTCATAGTCACCATGCACAGTGTGATAACCCCTACCGTCAGGTACGCCGATATAATCCTTCCCGCTCAGGACTGGGCATGGGAGGAAAAGGGTATCACCCGTAGCGGCTATGGAGGTTTTGAGTCTATCAACTACTGTCCCGGAGTGGTCAAGCCGCCCGGCGAAGTCAAACCGTGGGTTTGGGTCTACGTCAAGCTGGCGGAAAAGCTGGGCGTCGACCCGAAGAAATTCTTCAAGTACTATACCTCCGATGAGAACTGGGAGAGGGACTGGGAACGGTACCTGAGGGATGGCTATCAGCTTACTATTGACCACTACAAGAAAAGGAACATCGAGGTTCCTTCATGGGAGGAGTTTACTGCCGGCAAATTCATCAATTGCGATGAAATGGAGAAGGAGCCGTTTACGGGCTGGGATGAGCAGATCAAGCAGGGTAAGCCGTTCAAAACGGCATCCGGGAAGATAGAGTTCTCCTGCAGCTACATAGCCAATGAAGAGAATAGAGGCAACGGGCCCCATTTTGACCCTTTCGGGCGGTTGTATGATAACCTCCCGGGGGATTGGGGGCCTATGACTCCTATTCCCACCTTTCAGTTCGGTGTCCGGGGAATGAATGATCCAATGGTGAAAGATTACCCTTTGTTGATGCTGGCGCCGCACGGACGATACCGCGTTCATTATTTGTTCTTCAACCACCCCTGGCTCAAAGACCACGTTTACCAGCACCGGGTATGGATTGGCACTGTGGATGCCGTGGTCAGAGGTATCAAGGACGGAGATATGATTGAGGTGTTTAACGACCGGGGCAAAGCTATAATGCCGGCTTATGTTACCAGCCGCATAATGCCCGGTATTGTGGCGATCCGGCATGGCGGGTGGTATGAACCGGACGAGACCGGCGCCGACCGCGGCGCTTCGCCATCTACTTTGCTCGGTGGAGATTATACCAGTTGTATTACCCCAGCCAAGGCATCGAACCTTGTCCAGGTTAGAAAGATCGAGGGAGAAACGTCATGACTCAATACGGATTTTTCTTCGACCAGAGCCGCTGCATCGGCTGCAATGCCTGCGTTATCGCCTGTAAACAGTGGCACGACATTCCGCCGGGTCCAGTCAAATGGATGCGTGTGTACCAGTGGGAAAGAGGGGACTTCCCTCAAACCAAGCTCAACATCCTGGCCATTCCATGCTACCACTGCGAAAACCCTGTTTGCGTGAAAGCTTGCCCCAATCAGGCGATTAACAAGGAAGAGAAATACGGCGCCGTGCTGGTTAACCATGATAAATGTCAGGGAACACGGAGATGCTGGAAGGCCTGCCCCTATGGCGTCCCCCAGTACGAGTCAGACGAAGCGGGGATAAAGATGTCCAAATGTAATATGTGCATAGACCGTTTGGAACAGGGGTTAAAGCCAATTTGCGTGCTGAGCTGTTCCCTGCGCGCCCTCGAGTTCGGCCCGCTGCCTGAGCTACAAAGTAAATACGGCAACTTGCGCCGGTTGGAAGAGATGCCAAAGGATTCGATTACCCATCCAGCAGTAGTAATCAGGCCTTCCGACACCAAAATACAGGTGGTGTCCTGGGACTCTCAACGGGCGCTGGCACTGTGGCAAAAGAGGCCATCGGCTACAGGCGAGCTTTTGCCGGATGTTTTTTCAACTCCATCTATCGTTACCGGAACGCCCCTGACTATAATAGGGCGAAGTAAGCTGGTATTAAAGGCAAAGAACATTGCCGAATTGATGTATTACACCACAGATAATGAATAAAATGGCGGTGCAGGTAAATCCTGTTATGTGATTATCGGGTCAGGCTTGGAAACGTTATCAAGGTAGATACAACGGGGTGCCATCCCTGCTGATGCACCAGAAGGACATTATTTTTCATGAGAAACAGCCTGTCCATCTGACGGGGCCAGCGGTAACGCTATACTGAAGGTACTACCCTGGTTCAGTTGACTCTCCACCCAGACTTTACCGTTCATCATCTCGACAAGTTGTTTGACAATCGCCAGACCCAGACCAGTGCCCCGGATAGCAAGGGTTTCGTCCCGAGGGATGCGGTGGAAACGGGTAAACAACCTGGGTATTTCATCCGGCGGAATACCAATGCCTTTATCTGTCACTGATACTATGCCCTGATTAGTTTCTTTAGCTATGCTGGCGGAAATAGATATAGCGCCCCCTTTAGGAGAATATTTGATGGCATTATCTATGAGATTATACAACACCTGCGTCGTTAACCTGGCGTCAGCCCATAGCTCAGGGAAATCGGCAGGGATATGAAGATAAAAAGTGTGGATTTTACAAATGGGCTTGAATTCATCCGTTATCTGTTTTATCAAGGCCCGAACCGATACGGGTTCAAATTTAAATGACAATCGCCCCGACTCAATGCGCGAAATGTTTAGTAGATCCTCAACGATATCGTTCATACGTTGACTTTCCTTGTGCACCCTTGTCAGCCACACCCGCTGGTTTTCAGCGGAAACTTTGGTAGTTAGCAATAATTCGACAAACCCATAGATTACGGTCATGGGCGTGCGCAGTTCATGAGAGGCAATTGAAATAAAGTCCGTTTTTATTTTATCTATCTCGCGCTCTCTGGTTATATCCCGGAGAATCGCACCTATACCAGACCGTTCATCCGGACTACCTACCCGGAAAAACCTTACCTCGATGTCTCTTCGTTCAGGGCTCTTTAGCTGCATAATCAGTTTAGGTTGTTTATCCAATTGGCTTAGCGCCGTATCTATTATGTTGTTCCACTCATTGGGGTCAACCGTACGGGTTGATATTGCCGTGTTAAATATTTTGATATGCTTACCTACAAACCTGACCGCTTCCAGACCCAGTATTTTCTCTGCCGCGGTGTTACAATAAACAAGATTCCGCTTGTTATCTACAGCTATCAGCCCTTCCACCATACTGGAAATTATCGAATTAACCTCTTGAAGAAGTAACTCGGTACGTTTGAGTGAAGATGAATGCTGCGAAACCAGGCGCAGGACACCCGTCACGGTGATTATCATAAGAAGGAGCCTCAAAGGCAACTGCTGCACACTGTATGATTCAGCCGGTAAAAAGACGAGAAACGTTATTGTCATCCAGCCAAGCCAAAGAGCAGCATTAATAGATCCAAAGAACCATCCCAGGCGGATTCCGCTAACGATCATAGCGGGAAAGATTATCAGGTATAGGTCGTTTGAAGTATAAGCGCCGCTATCCGCCTTTACGACTACCAACCACCCCCACGAAACTACTATTTTGTCAAAAATATATCCTATTGATAAGGTAAGGGATAGGAGCTTCTTCCTGAGTAAGAAGAGAAGTATCAAATCATAAAAAATAGCAAACCCTGCCAGCCAGAGGAGTGGTATATACGCCTCAGAACCGTATAGATAAAACCTGGCGCCAACCATTATTGTTATCGCGACGGCAAGGCGTGCCGCTATCCAGACCCACTCTCCGGTTTTGCTGGTAAGTACCCCAAACCGTTTTAATATTTTATCCAGGCGGCTATCAGTTTTGGCTAACCATGACATAGAGCTTTACTCCCATGTCCTACATATCCGTGCATCTGAATACATGCAATGGTTTGTCTGGTCGTATAAATCTTGTTAGGTCATGTCCAGATTTATTGATCGTTAATTCACAAAGGCACTTAGGTAGCCTTATGTTTCTTTTTGGCTTTAATATAATTTGAAAGGGTGGTTAAAGTCAACAACAAGCTGGTAAATGTTGTGTTAATGTTCAAGATATGTGGCTAATGTTAAGAAAAGTTAGCTTTTTTAGAACACATTAAGGAATCTAAAATACTCTCGCTTCTTTTGGAAGTAGAACTAATACAAAAATGTTAGATCGCTCGTCATTGCGAGAAGTCCTGTTGCAACGGGGAGACGAAATAATCTCCCATTTTGGAGGAGTAACCGGTCTCAAGGTGAGGAGTTGCTTCGCAACGCTCGCAATGACGGAATATGCTTCTTCCCGGGTATTCATATGGATTTAAGGCGTTTGTATTAGTTTCAAAAAATATGCGACAATTATTGTTTCCAGTATGGTATAATTCCCCTGAATTTTATCCGGTGTTTACGGTAACAAAACAGAAAGGAGAGACAATATGGCATATAAGGCAATTATCTACAAGGTGGAAGACGGGATAGCCACAGTTACTTTTAACAGGCCGCAGAGGTTAAACGCAGTTAATCCCGTTATGATGGCTGAAATAACCGATGTCATTCAACAGGTAGGGAAAGACGATAGCTTACGGGTGCTGATACTGACAGGCGCCGGCAGGGGCTTTTGCTCAGGGGGGGATTTCAAGGGCGATGCCGAGAGCCTTGTTACCCGGGAGAGG
>JACVQG010000129.1 GCA_015661045.1 Dehalococcoidia bacterium
TTAGCGCCCTCTGCTTTCAACTTGTCTGCAATCTGCTGGCGTAGCAGCTTTTTATCCACCTTATCATGGACTGTGACCGGCATAATATCCACCAACTCCAGACGTTCTGGCAGCTTATATGTCGCCAATCCCTGGGCCGCAAGGAAAGATGTTACCTCTTCCAGTGTCAAGGTCTTTCCTGGTTTTGGCTTTATATAGGCGCATGTTCTCTCGCCAAGCCGCGGGTCGGGCATACCGACAATAGCCACATTCTCTACCTTGGGGTGTTTAAGCAACGGCTCCTCGATCTCCACCGGGACAATCGTCATGCCACCACGTCTTATCCACTCCTTAATACGGCCGGTTATCATATAGTCACCGGCCTTGTCCTGGACAGCTAAATCCCCGGTGCGGAAAAAGCCGTCGTTAGTAAATGATAGCGCATTCTCCTGGGGGTTTTTATAGTACCCACGAAAGACGTGGGGACCTCTGGTAACCAGCTCACCCTGCTCTCCCCGGGGCACTTCGTTCCCATCTGAGTCAATAATTTTAAATTCGTCATCCGGGCAGCAAGGCCGGCCAACACTATGGAATCCCATTTCAAATGGGTCATCGAGGCGAGTCCGGATACTGGGCCCTTCCGCCATGCCATAGCCTCGAGTAATCTTGCAGGTAGCGGGCATTTTTTCCCTCAGGGCCTTGAGCAGCTCTGGCGCTAGATACCCTACTCCACACATAATATTACGTAAGGAACTTATATCATATTTGTTCCACTCCGGGAAGCTCAAAATGTCAACGACGTTAGTTGGGGCCATCAGAATGTGCGTCACTTTATCCCGCTGGATAGCTTTAGCTAACGCTTCAGCGCTGGTGGTGGTGTTCAAAACGATTGTGCCGCCATTAGCCAGAAAACCGATGGCCCGCCCCAGGGAGGCATTAAGCGCAATCGGCAGCGAGATTAGACCTACCGCTGTGCTGTCGTACCCCAACTGCCTGGCCTGGGTTGAGGAAACCAGGATATAATCATTGTGGGTGCGTGGCACACCCTTGGGCAAACCCGTAGTTCCCCCTGTGTGGAGTATCTGGGCGACATCAGTGCCTTTTTGTTTGAATTGAGCCAGATAGTCTGCCGGATATTTCTTTTCCAGCGGAGTCTCCATAACCTGATTTAATGAAATAGTCCCATCAGGCACGGGGTCGCCTACCACCAATACATGCTTTAGCTTGGGCACATCCGGCATAATCTCCTTGACCATCTGTGGATAACTGAACTTACCGAACTCTCTGGGGACAATAATAGCTACGGCATCGGTTAACTTCGCCAGATGCCTCACTTCGATTGAACGAAACTGGGGAACTGTCAGAGTTACGACCAGGCCGGCTCGCAAAATTCCAAAATACGCGATTATAAACTCCGGCCAGTTGGGTAACTGAATAAGAACAGCATCATCCTGCTTCAGGCCCATCTCTCGTAGCTTCAAGGCGACGCGGTCCGCTTTAAGACTAAGCTCGGCAAAAGTTACCTTCCGGCCATCCTCGGAAATAATAGCAACTTTATCGGGTTTGGCTTTTACAGACGGCTCAATAAAATCCCCCAGGCTTTTACCTGTCCAGTATCCTTTAGCTACATATTTTTTTGCCGATTCTTCATCCCAGGGTACAAATCCTGATAATGGCATGGAAACACCTCCTGCTAAAAATTCGTCATCCCTATTCATCGTGCCTCAGTAAAGGGGTATTTAGTAGAACAATCCTAATCTTGGTTGGCCCGCTTGTCAATATATAAGCCCATTCAAGCCGCAGGGTATTTGCATTGTCATGCTGGAGTCCCGATGAATCGGGACGAAGCATCTCAGGGTGGGGAATGTGCCACCTTATTGTTATTATTTAGTATCCTGGACATAAGATTGTTTACGCTTTTCTACCCCCTCCCTGAGATCCTTCGTCGTCCCGATAACTCGTGACTCCTCCAGGATGACAAGAGAGTGTCTATTTTCAGAGCAATCCCCCATGCACCGATGAATCGGGACACCATAAAGTATGAAAATATAGCTGGCCCTCCCTGTCATTCCGAACTTGATTCGGAATCCAGGTGGGGTGGTGTGACTGGATTCCCGCCTGAGCGGGAATGACAATAGAGTCACATTGCGGCCGTCTCCAACATGTTTGATGATGGATTAAGGCTCCATATAAGCTTATTCAATTACGGTTTGACGTTGTGATGGTATGCTGTTATGCTGTTTTTGGGAGGTGACCGATGGTTGATGGTCCAGTTTATAAAAAGTTGACATTAAGCCTGCACCCTGAGGAGTATGAAGTCTTGCGTTTCGCAGCATTTAAGAGGAAAACATCTATCGCCGGGGTGGCTCGCGAGTTAATCCGCGAACTTCTAGAGGACGAGGATGACATCCGAGACGGGATGAAGGCCCTGGAAGAAAAAGGGGATACTATGGACTGGGAGACCTTTAAAAGGGACCATCTTGGCCTACAAGGTTGAGATCCACCAGGCCGCTCAGAAGCAGATACTATCTCTTCCAGAAGAGGCCCAAAACAGAGTTGCGCTGGTTATCGACAGCCTTGCAGAAAATCCCAGACCAGTTGGTTGTAAAAAACTGAGAGATACGGACCTATGGAGAGTCAGGGTAGGTATGTACAGGATAGGTTATACCATTGAAGACAACAACAAACTTGTAAAAGTCGTAAAAGTGGCTACCCGGCGAGAAAATACATATAAAGGGCTATGAGTGAACTCCAGACTTTATGTAATCTACCACGCCCTGGGCCGGGTCGCCTGGCCCCACAACCAGACCCACCCCCATTTTCTTAAGCTCCAACACTTCGTCCTCGGGAATAATGCCGCCAAAGACCACCCGCATGTTGTTAAGGCTACGCTTTTTTAACTGTTTCATAAGCTCATCGGCGATATAGATATGCGCCCCGCCATAGGAGCTGACTCCAATAACATCTACATCCTCCTGGATAGCGGCATTTACAATCTCTTCAGGAGTATAGAAGCGCATATAGACCACCTCAATACCGGCGTCCCGTAACACCGCGGCGATATATTTGACACCGCGGTCGTGGGCATCGGTAATCCTCTTGGTCAGCAGAACACGGATTTTTTCATCTTGTTGATTCATGTTGTCTCCTTAATGAGATTGACATTACTTACCGACAATGATGCCATGTCTACCGGATGGGGTGGACTACCCTAATCCCCTAGAAAATAGTCCGAGTCTATTTTCTTCATCTGGTATATTGCCCCTTGGTTAAGTCCGACGTTGTATTCAATCATCAAATCTGCAAGCAGGTTCCCATCAATCAGTATGATTTTACTCTCAATTCCCTTGACAAAAGCTTTTGCTTCTTCCGAAAAACCAGAGGTGGTCATGAATACGCCTTTTCTCGCATGTTTTCCTTGGAGAGCGCCAGCGAAACTCTGCACGTCTGGTCTTCCGACCGTATTCTCCCATCTCTTTGCCTGAATATACACCATTTCCAGCCCTAGCCGGTCCTCATTGATAACACCGTCAACACCCTCATCACCTGTCCGCCCAATAGCTTTACCCGCATCTGCACGGCTTCCACCATAGCCCATTTTTACCAACAGGTCTACAACTATGTTTTCAAATAAGCTCGGTGGGCTTTTCTTTATTTGTTGTAAAAGGTCACTGGCTAAGTCGTCTTTCAACCTACGGTAGGCACCCTCAATGATTTCTGCGGGAGTTTTCCCTTGTTCGGATTTTTCATCGGTGACCTGTTGGTTTTCCGATCCCGCTTTTCTCAAAGTGCGGAATGCTCTAAATTCATCGAACTGGTTTAAGAAATTCAAGTTAATACTGGGGTGATTTTGTTTTAATACGTCTAGGCCTCGCTTAGTGATTTTAAAATATCCACGGCGTGTTTGCTCCAAAAGACCTGCCTTCACTAGATAGGTTCGAGCCCAACCGACTCGATTATTAAAAACCTCCTGCTGACCACTCGGTAATAACTCCTTAATTTCGGCATCAGTCAATTTGAAACCTTCGGCAATTGCATCAAAAGCTTGCCTTACTGAATGTTCTTCTTGGTCTGCAGTGAACTTCAATAAAGGCAGCATTAACTTCTGGTAATCGGGTATGGCCATATAAACACCATTCCTTCATCTCTGAGATTACAAAACATCTTCCATGAAATATTCTCCTTAATGGGCATAGCCCCAGCCAAATACTCCGCGGAGAACATCCATCATTTCCCCCTTGGTGGCGTGAGCCCGGACAGCATTAACCAGGGCCGGCATCAACTCCGGTCCATTGGGCGATTTCTCCTTAACTCCGGTGGCAACCTGTCTCAGATTCTCCATTGCTGACTGGAACCAGTTTTGATCCCGTTGTGCTTTATAGCTCTGTATTCTTTCAATCGCCTGCGGTTCCACAGTGGGGTCAACCTTGAACGCCCTGATTTGAGGTTTTTGGCCTGAGGCAAATTTGTTAACCCCGACAACTATCTGCTCTCCCTGTTCCATTTTCTGGCCCCATTCATAGACATTTTTTTCACACTCCTGCTTAAAAAAGCCGTTCTGCCAGCATTTCAAAAAACCAACCGATTCTATTTGTTCCAGTAACTTTGTAGCTTCTACCTCCAGTTGGTGAGTGAGCCATTCCACATAGCAGGAACCACCCAGAGGATCCGAGACTTTGGGTATATTGGTCTCATGATAAAGTATCTGCTGCGTCCTCAGTGCTACAAGAGCAGCCTCTTCGGTGGGCAAGCCTAGTGGTTCATCATATGAAGGGGTGTAAAGGGAACTAGCGCCGCCTAAGATCGAGGATAGGGTTTGCAGTGTCAACCGGATTATATTATTGAGGGGTTCCTGGGCGGTGAGAACTGAACCTGACCCACCCGTGAAGTAGCGAAGTTGCATGGAATGAGGATTCTGACAACCAAAACGCTCGTGGTTAATTTTAGCCCAAAGTCGGCGGAATGCCCTCAGCTCGGCAATATTCTCAAAAAAGTCCCTTCCCGGCCATCCGGAGGCTACAAAACGTGGTATGAATTCGTCGGGTTTAAGGCCTGCTTTCTTGCACTCTTCAACCAAAGCTGTATGCACGGCCAGGCCAAAAGCAATCCTCTGG
>JACVQG010000130.1 GCA_015661045.1 Dehalococcoidia bacterium
GGCGTCCGCCACGATTGGGAAAAGGGAGACCTGGTGTGCATTCCCATAAACACCACGCACCAGCACTTCAACTCGGATCCTCGTAATCCCGCCAAGTACGTGGCCATACAGTCCCGGTTATATCACTACATAGGACATGGGGGTTTTCAGCACCTGGAGGATTGCCCGGAGTTTAAAGCATAATATGCAGGGAGTTTCATAACCCGGAGGAACTCAAAGGAGGCGCCTGTGAAACAAAAACTATTCATAGTCTTGATTGCCGTCCTGGTATTGGTAACGGTAGCCTGCACCCCTCGTTCAGTCTCGCCCGGTATCCCTGCTCCTACTGTTGTTGCTCCCACGCCCGTTCCCACATCTAACATCTCGCCTCCAACTTCTCAAGATGTCGTCTGGGACAAGGTAGTGGCAGCCGCAAAGAAAGAGGGCGTCGTGACCGTATACAGCTTTTTCTATGTAGGCGATATGGGCAGGGATATGGCTAAGACTTTTCAGCAGCGATATGGTATCCGGGTTGAAATCCTGGCCAGCCCCGGTCGCCAGACCGTGGAAAAGATCAAGGTGGAACAAACAATGAAACAGGGTGTCGCCGACGTGGTGAACACGGGCACATCCAGCGCAACTGAGATTTCCGTTTCAGGCCTGGGTGAGAATGTGTGGCGTGAACTGCCCAGTTTGAAGGACCGCACCCAGTTTTTGGTTGACCCTGTTTATTCACCTTCCGGGGACCTGTTGTTTTCGTCCTTAACATTTATAACCCCGGCAATAAATACCAATCTGGTAAAGCCCCAGGATGAGCCGAAGTCCTTCAAGGACTTTCTCGACCCCAAATGGAAAGGTCATATCATCTCTCTGGACCCCCGTACCGGGGGCGGCTCTCTATTCACCGCCTTGGCCACGATGAAGTATTTTAAAATTCTGGAGGATGATTACTGGCGCCAGATGGTTCCCCAGTTACAGCTCTTTGGCGGCAGCCAGCAGGAGCAGTACCGGATGGTGGGACGTGGAGAATATAAAGTGGCCTTACCGGCCAGCGACTCACCTATCGCTCCTCTTCTCGCCGAGGGTGCGCCCATGAAGTTACTGGCTATGGATGAGGGGACTGTAGCACAGGGCGACTCCATAATGGCTATAAAAGGGGCGCCTCACCCCAATGCAGCCAAACTGTTTATCGATTGGGTCCTTTCACCCGAAGGGCAGGAAGTCTATGCGAAGGCAGCCAAACTTAACCCTATGCGCAAGGGCGTACCTGGTTACATGATACCCGGGGCCACTTTAGTTCCCAAGAAAGTCATAAATCGCACCTGGGAAGCATCCCAGGCAGCCAACGATTACCAGAAATCCGGAGTCCTGGAGCAGATATTCGGCAAGCGGTAAACAGGGGCCGACGATAGTCTGAGCTTAAGCCTGTGGTGTAGGTTTTGTGAACCTATACCGCAGGCTTTGTTTTTGTTACATTGATCCTTTGCTGCAATAGTACCCCGATTATTTTGCCATATCTTGATGTATAATATTATTGAGACCACATCCTTTTTAGCTATGCACCCCCTTAACAGGTTCACCCGATATAATTGCCGAAAAGTCTGGAGGCATAATGAAACTTCAGATAAAGGTCCCATTTCTTGTAGTTGGGATACTTCTTATTATTGGCATTATCTCCGGCGGAATGATTCTCTACTACCACTGGCGCGCCAGCGTCAGTCAATTCGAACAGATGGCTATGGTACTGGCAGGCGCAGTGCGGGGTTCTCTCGAACAAAACATGCTGACCGGCGAACGTACCCAAACTCAGGAAGCTCTGGCCTATATAGCTAAAGAGAAAATGGTAAAAGAAGTGGTCTTGTTCGCACCGTCCGGCACAGTTGCAGCTTCAAGTGAGTTCCCGGATGTAGGCAAAATAATGCCCTCTGATGATCTCCGATATGTGCTTCAGTCCGGTGAAGTGTCAATGCGGGCTGAGTTATACGATAGAAAACGAGAACTCTGGGTACTTACCCCTATTTTTAATAGAAAGGAATGCCAGAGTTGCCATAGTCCTGGCGACAGAATCCTTGGGGTTATAAAAGTTAGCCTGGATGCTACGCCTCTCGATAATCAGGCAAAAAAAGAAACGTTTTTTATAGGCATACTCGGGGTATTGAGTTTCACTGTAATCGGCGCCAGCCTTGCTTTTGCTCTTAAACGGGCCGTTTTGAATCCGATTTCGAAGCTAACTATATCTGCAAGCAAGCTTTCTCTGGGGGATTATTCGGAGAGGGTTAACGATGAGAAAAATGACGAACCTGGCATTCTCGCCAAAGCCTTTAACGTGATGGCGGCCAGTATTGAGCAGCGAACTCGAGAATTGGAGGCTTCCCGGCAGGAACTTGCCCGGTGGAATCTCGGCCTGGAAGACAGGATACAGCAAAGAACGAAAGAACTGTCTGCTTTGAATGCAGTAATTACGGCTGTTAGCCAGTCCTTTAATCTGAGGAAAATACTGAATGATGCCCTGCCCATAATATTAGAGGCTGTCAGGGTAGAAGGGGGCTCAGTCCATACGTTGGATGAAAGTGGGCAGTTTACAATAATAGCTCATCATGGGTTCTCTTCGGAATACATCCGGAAAATTGACTGCTTGAGGCCCGGACAAGCAATAGTTGGAAACACTGTTTCATTTGATCACCCGATTATCGTTAATGATTACTCGAACAACCCGAGGGCAATCGAAATCGCCGGGTTTGGCGCCTATGTTAGTTTTCCAATGAAATCGAACAGTAGAGTCCTCGGTGTTCTGACACTGGCAAGCCACAGTTCCAATGCGTTTAATGCTGAGACCTTGCGTTTGGTCTCAGCTATCGCAGATGCCTTAGGTATTGCCGTAGACAATGCCAGGGCAGCCCTGAAGCTGGAAGAGGCGAATAAAATAAGGGAGGACCTCCTGAAAAAGCTTATCTCGGCTCAGGAAGAAGAAAGGCGCCGCATCGCCCGCGAACTGCATGACGATGCGAGTCAGTCTCTAGCTGCGCTGGCTATCAGCCTGGAAACAATTTCTGAGGACTTACCGGAACAATACCAGGGATTGAAGAAGAGACTCGATACGCTTAACGAGCAGGCGATAAAGACTCTGGGGGGAATACGCACTCTTGCTCTGGAGTTGCGCCCCAGCGCTCTGGACGACCTGGGACTTGGAGCAGCAATAGACTGGTATGCCAGGGACTATCTAGCCAAGCGGGGACTCAATGTAAAAATCGAAGTACAAAATCAAAAGGTGAAACTGCCTGCAAATACAGAAACAATGTTGTTCAGAATTGTTCAGGAAGCTTTAACAAATATCGTCAAGCATGCTGAGGCTACACAGGTTAAGGTGATGCTAAACGTTAGTGACTCCTCCGCCGTTGTGCAGATTCAGGATAACGGAAAAGGGTTTGATGTTGAGGTGGCTTTGAGAAAGGAAAATGTACGGCAGCACCTTGGTCTCCTTGGAATGGCTGAACGGGTCGCTTTGTTGGATGGCAAATTCGTCATTGAATCTCAGCCAGAAGGGGGAACGTATTTACGCATAGAAGTACCGGTGAAGGGAGATACTGTTGTTTAATGGGTAAGATAAAAATATTCCTGGCAGATGACCACTTAATTCTGCGTGAAGGTATTCGCTCTCTGTTGCAAAAGCTGCCCGACATCGAAGTGGTTGGAGAGGCTACCGACGGTGAAACCGCAGTTAATGAAGTTAGCCGGATAATACCCGATGTGGTGCTCATGGATATAACAATGCCTAAGTTAAATGGGTTGGAAGCGACGCGCCAGATAAAGGAGAAACACCCACAGGTAAAAGTGCTTATTCTGACGATGCATGAAACCGGTCAATATCTGTCCGAGATGCTCCAGGCGGGGGCATCGGGATATGTGGTAAAGACAACCACTTCTGCCGATTTGATATCGGCAATAAGAGCAGTTTACCACGGGGACGTATATCTGTATCCATCAATAGCCCGTATGTTAGTGGAGGACTACTTAAGTCAGGTGAAGACAGGGGAAGAGAAAACAAGCTATGAAGGTTTGACCGGCCGTGAACGGGAAATACTGGCCTACATTGCAGAAGACAAGAAAAATAAAGAAATCGCTGATACGCTAGGTATCAGCGTAAGGACGGTGCAGGCCCATAGGACCAACCTTATGGACAAGCTGGGCGCTCATGATCGTACGGAACTGGTCAAGTATGCTATACGAAAAGGCATCATAAACCTGTAATAACCTCAGTTCAAGATACATCGTATCGAGACGCTATGCACGCATAGCGTCTTTTCGTTTTTCTACCAGGTCTAATCCCATCATGATGGGAGAACGTAAATGCACATTGATTCTATTGAAAAACACCTATGGTTCTCTTACGCTTGAAATAGTCAGGTTATACACCTGCTGTGGGGAAAATAGGAATTGGGGTGATGGCTAAGATTAAGATTTTAGTGGCTGAAGAGCATACGCTTTGTTGTGAGGCTATTTGCGCCCTTTTGAGAAATAACGAGAACATAGATGTAATTGATCAAGCATACAATGGGAAAGAAGTGCTGGAGAAAGTGAGTAAACAATTACCAGATGTCGTCCTGATGGATTCCGCTATGCCCATCATGAATGGTGTGGAGGTCACTCACCAACTGCGCAAACGTAACATCACGTCCAGAGTCTTGCTTATTACCATCTATGAAAACAAAGAGGTTATCCTTGCCGCGCTTCGTGCCGGGGTCAACGGCTTTATCTCGAAGAATGCGACCGGCTCCGACTTGGTTTCGGCCATTTTCGCTGTATCTCGTGGTGACTTTTTCCTATATCCTTCCGTAGCAAAAATCATGGTTCGCGATTATCTTCAGGATTTAAAGAAAACGATGAGACCTGACCACCTGAGTTAGGAATTGACGTCTCTGGACGTTAGATTGCGTAGCAAATGGGACTGGAGGTTACCGATGATATCCAGTGCAGTCAAATTATCATCAGTGCTGGAATTAGATGGAGTGGAAAGCCATGCTTGGTATGCGAACGGCATGTGGCAACGAATTCCGGGCAAATTACCGGAAGAGCAAAAACTTTCTATTTTCGTCAATGGCC
>JACVQG010000131.1 GCA_015661045.1 Dehalococcoidia bacterium
GGGCCACTACGTCTCCACCAAAACCAAAAAGAAGATGATCCTCTACCCCGGATTCTGCATCACCCACAAGCGGTTGCAGGCGGAGCAGGTACGGCAGGCGAGGGAGTCTCACCCCGAAGCAGTCGTCCTGGTCCATCCCGAATGCACCCCTGATGTGATAGCCCAGGCCGATGCCGTGATGAGCACATCTCAAATGATCAAATATGCTAAAGAAAGCCCGGCTCAGAGCTTTCTTATCGGCACCGAGGAGGGCTTGCTGCACCGCCTCAAGCTGGAGAATCCCACCAAGACCTTTTACCTCATGTGCAATGCCCTTGTCTGCCCCAACATGAAGCGCACCACTCTGGACAGGGTGCTGAAGACCATGGAGGAGCAGCGCAATCGCATCATAATCCCTGAAGATGTCCGATTGAAAGCGCTGCGGACCGTGGAGCGAATGCTGGCGGTAGTATAAAAGCCGTAGGGTGGGTGAAATGAAACGAAACCCACCATAAGTATGTAAATATTCCAGTCAGTTAGAGCCAAGTGTTATAATTCGTTAGCTGAGTTGGACAAGTGGCGGAGGGATAGCATGTTAAATACCTACACAGCAAAATACACAAAAATAAGCTCCGGGTACATGGGGCAGTTGGTCGAGTGGCCAGAGGTGATAACAGAAGGAAAGACTTTAGAAGAGTGTAGAACTATGGTTACAGATGCTCTGCAAGAAATGATAAAAGCCTACCGGCAGCAGAGTAAAGAGATCCCTGTGGGAAGGGCTTTACTTGAGCAAATCCCCGTAGAAGTGTAGATGACGGTCAAACGTCGAGACCTCATTGCTTACCTGGAGGAAAACAGCTACTTCTTACTACGGGAAGGAAAGAAACATTCAATTTACACCAACGGCGAAAGGACAATGCCTATCAAGAAACACCGCGTTATAGTCCGACTTCAAGGGAGGAAGCAATGAAGTGTGTTGTGTGCAGGCAAGCTGAGGTCTGTTCAGGTAAGGCAACGGTAACCGTTGAGCGTAATGGCACCCTTCTAGTCATTAAAGGTGTACCCGCGAGGGTCTGTCCGAACTGTGGTGAGGAATACCTGGACGAGAATGTCACTGAGAAACTCCTTAAGTCTGCGGAGGAAGCAGCCCAAACTGGCGTCCAGGTGGATATCCGTGAATATGTGCCAGTTTAATACGTAGGGAGGGTGAAAGAAATGTAACCCACCACTAAGAACCATAGGTGGGTTTTGTCCCGATAATATAGCGACTACACCCACCCTACGAACCGGGGTATATAATATAAGCGGCCAGGGAGAATTCAAAATGCTCACTAACTACATTAAGGCTGCGATGCGCAAAGCCAAATATGAGATTTTATCCGATGATGGCACCTTCTATGGGGAGATTCCAGGTTTTGAAGGGGTGTGGGCCAACGCAGATACACTGGAAGCTTGCAGAGAAGAACTGGAAGAGGTTTTGGAGGAGTGGATATTGTTCAGGGTGCCCAGCAACCTTGTATTGCCCGTTGTTGAAGGGATAGAACTGAGAATCAAGGAATCGGTTTAATTGCCTAGATTTGGCCCTCTTAAGTGCAGAGAACTGGTACACTATCCGGGGTAATTGGGCTTTGAGGGACTGCATTAATCTAACGCATTAGTATAAATAGGCCACACGAATAAGCAATAAGATAATTTATAGTTTATATTGAAGTAAGCATTGGAGTGGGGGTGAGTGGCTGCTAATATCGGTCAATGCATGTGAAATGTTATTGGCGATGTGGCGATACTCAAGGAGGTTCAAATCCTCCAAAAAGGAGGTCATAATCATGTTCAAAGACAACGTTGCGGCAGCTTCGCGTTTTGTCAATTACCTGGAACGCGGACTATCCAATTGGGTTCCACGAACAGCCCTCCTTCTGCTGGCGCTGTGGGAAGCTCCCCCCCAGCCCAATGCCCACTTCCCTATAAGCACAGTGGGGTGGGTGGAGTGAAACGAAACCCATCATCATTATACCAGCCGCATCAAGGAGAAATCCCCCCTGCCCCCTTTACGCAAAGGGGGTGCTCCGACACGTCGGAGCGGAGGATTCCGTCCTTATCGCGAGCCTGTTTCTCCGATAGACCCAAACGTAGGCAGCCGAAATGAAGTTTAGTTACTATCCAGAAACAGATTCTCTTTACATTGACCTTTCCGAAAAGGTGAGCGAAGACTCTCGCGAAGTAGCACCTGGAGTTGTTCTAGATTTTGATGCCGAAGGGAACCTCGTCGGTATTGACATAGACCACGCCAGTAAAATAGCTGATTTATCTAAGCTGGAGGCTGAGGCTCTACCTATCGCGAAACTTTCCTTGGCTCGCCAATAACAAAAAGGGGGGCACTCAAACGCAATACGACTATATCATCATCGGCTCCGGCATCGCTGGACTATATACCGCCCTCCTCGCCCGCGAGAAGGGCACTGTGCTGGTCATCACCAAGGCCAGTATTGACGAATGCAACACCAAGTATGCCCAGGGGGGCATCGCCGCCGCCATCGGGCTTGGAGATTCACCAGAAATCCATTTTCAGGATACCATCGCCGCCGGCGCCGGGCTATGCGACCCGGAAGCAGTTCGTATCCTGGTGGATGAAGCGCCCGACCGGATAAGAGACCTCATCCACTTTGGCGTGGACTTCGACACACAGGAGGGGGAGGTGGCCCTCACCAAAGAGGCGGCTCATACCTTGCCTCGTATCCTCCACGCCGGTGGAGACGCCACAGGTGAACACATAGAGCGGGCCCTTAGCCGCATGGCCCAGCAGGCTAAAGTGCGCATCCTGGAGTACTTTCTGGCTACGGACATCCTGGTCAAGGATGGCAGGGTGCAAGGAGTGCGAGCTCTGGACTGCCGCACGGGTGTCGAAGAGGAGTTCGAGGCAAACTCGGTAATCGTAGCCACCGGAGGTGGTGGACGCTTGTTCAAAACTACCACCAACTCCGATATCGCTACTGGCGACGGCGTAGCCCTGGCCTATCTGGCAGGCGCTGAAATTACTGACATGGAGTTCTTTCAGTTCCACCCCACAGCTTTGCGATTACCCGGCGCACCGGTATTCCTTATCTCCGAGGCGGTGCGGGGTGAGGGCGGGGTACTGCGGAACCGGGATGGAGAAAAGTTCATGTCCCGCTATGACACTGTTGGCGACCTGGCGCCGCGGGATATTGTAGCCCGTGCTATTGTTGCCGAGATGCGACGGACCGGCACCGAGCGAGTCTATCTGGATGTCACTCACCTGCCACCCCGTTTGGTAGTTTCACGATTCCCTCAGATATATGGCTACTGCCTTAACTGGGGACTGGATATAACCCGCGCCCCTATCCCGGTCGCCCCTGCTGCCCATTACATGATGGGTGGCATCAGGACTAATACCTGGGGTGAAACGAACATCACCGGGTTATTCGCCTCCGGCGAAGTAGCTTGCACCGGGGTGCATGGCGCTAACCGGCTAGCCAGTAACTCCCTGTTAGAGGTGGTTGTCTTCGCCAAGCGTATCATTCAGCGCACTCAGGAGATCAACCAGCACACTCAAACCCAACTCATTACACCGTCACCTAACCCCAAAGAAACAGTTCCGCTCCCCGAACGACCAGTTAAAGGCAAGACTGCATTACCCAATCTCAATGCCCTTGAATCCCTTCACTGGGAAAAGGTAGGTATTCAGCGTTCGGGGGAGGGTCTCCTGGAGGCTGTCAAAACGCTGGCTGCCTGGGAAAAGGCCCTGGGGCAAGTAACCGACCGTCCTTCGTATGAAATGCGAAGCCTGGTGCTCGCCGGTAGGCTTATGACCGAGGCTGCCTTAATGCGGGAGGAAAGCCGCGGAGCTCATTACCGCTCCGACTTTCCTGAGCCTTTACCTAAATGGCAAAAACACATCATTTTCCGAAAATCCTAATCTCTAAACTCTAAACAAATTCAAATCACAAGGTCAAAATACCGATGTATTGAACGTTATTTTGATTTGATATTTGGGATTTGTTTAGGATTTAGTGCTTGGTGCTTAGGATTTATTAAGGAGGTCTTATGGACATTCCCAATATAGAACTGGACAGAATAGTAGATAATGCCCTGGCTGAGGACCTGGGCTGGGGCGACATCACTACGGATGCCTTTGTGCCCCCACAAATCAAAGGCAAAGGCTCGTTTCTGATCAAGGCCAAAGGGGTACTGGCCGGTATCGAGGTATCCCAAAGAGTGTTCCACCGCGTAGACCGTTCCCTGGTATTAAAAATCCTTATCCCCGATGGCAATCATATTGATAAAGGTATGGTGGTAGGGACTATCGACGGCCCGCTAAATAGCATCCTTAAAGCGGAAAGGACCGCCCTTAACTTCCTCCAGCGCATGAGCGGCATCGCTACGGCCACCTCCCAACTGGTGGAGGCAGTGTCCGGTTTGCCAGTTAAGATAATGGATACACGAAAGACCGTCCCCGGCCTGCGGATGCTCGATAAATATGCTGTACATTTGGGCGGAGGCAAGAACCACCGTTTTCACCTGGGAGATGGCATCCTGGTCAAAGACAATCACTGGGAGGCATTGAAAGTGTCCGGGGAAACTTTAGCCCAGGCCATTCAAAGGGTAAAGGCCCGCGCATCTATCTTCCTCAGGGTAGAGGTAGAGGTGAAAAACATGGCGGAGGCCCTGGAAGCAGTAGCTGCCGGCGCTGAAATATTGCTTCTGGACAACATGACACCAGAGCAGATGCGGCAAGTAGTGCAAAAGGTCAAAGGCAAAGTGTTGACTGAGGCGTCCGGTAATGTCAACCTGCAGAATGTGCGGGTAGTGGCCGAAAGCGGGGTGGACTTCATCTCATCGGGAGCCTTAACTCACTCGGTGAAGTCGCTGGACATCAGCCTTGAGGTGGGGATGGGCTAGCCCTCTTCCTTGTGGTGTTTTACTTCCAGATGAGCATGGGCGTGCACCTGCCCCCGGTGGCGGTGGGAATGTTCATGGATCAGATTAATCTTTAGCAGAAAATCCGTATCTGCCAGAATCTCCGCAGGTTTCCCCTGCACTGCCACACGATGGTTTTCGTCCATCACCAATGCCCTGTCG
>JACVQG010000132.1 GCA_015661045.1 Dehalococcoidia bacterium
ATCGGTTACCAGTTGCCCCAGGAACGAGAATGTGAGCCATCCATGGACAATAACCCCTGGTAGATTATTGGCCATAGCAAAATCTTTATCGTAATGTATTTGATAATAGTCATCGGAAGCGCCAGCCCACTTTACCAGTTGCTGAGTAGTGGGATGTTTGATCAATGGAGGTAGCTCAGCGCCTACTTCCACTTCCTCGTAATAAATTTGTTTGGACATAGCTATTTCTTCTCCTTTACCTCATGGCGGATGAGGGTTTGCCGCCCTATACACACTACCTCGCCCTTTTGGTTTTTATAGATAACTTCGTTGAAGAAGAAAATCATCTTGCCCATGCCGCCGGTACGCTCCTTAACATCGTTGATTTTGGCGGTAACGCTTATGACATCGCCCACCTTTATCGGCTTGAAAAACTCCAGCTCGTTTCCTCCGTTGAGAAGACCTTTGAGCGGTGTGTCGAAATTAAATATCCTGTCAACTACAGCCGGGTTTCGCAGCATGGATGGAAATGTTGGAGGAGCGATAATGCCGCCGTATTTCGATTTTTTGGCGAATATTTCGTCCTGGAAAAGGGGATTGGGGTCCTCTATTGCTTGTGCGAATTTTTTGACTGCGCCCTTTTCCACATCGAATACCACAGGCGCCGATTCTACACCAATAGCTTTTCTCATTTCTTCGGTAATGGATGATTCCTGGGCCAAGTTAAGGTCACCTCCTTTTAAAGATTGTTGTTGAGGCCGTAAAGATTGTCTTGAATAGTGTTTAACCGATGTGAGTTTATATCGGGGGCTATGTGTTTGTCAATAGTTTTTGGTTATCAAAATCCGCCATCAATTGAATCTCGCCAAAGGAGTAGTTCTTTCACCAGGTTGGTGAAACATCCCTATTTTGGGGGAGGCGGCAAATAACCTCTCCCTTTGGTAAAGGGAGACTGAGAGGGATTTTCATTCCCCGTTGATGTAACAGGAAAATCCCCCTTTTGTCCCCCTTTGGCGAAAGGGGGAGAACCGGCCCACTACCTTTCGCGGGTATTAATGCTAATATTTGATGGTGGATTATGGTTAGTAAAATCTTTGAGTGGATAAATTCACTTGTCACTAACAAGTCCTTTTTATGGGGATTGTCAGTAGGGGCAATTCATGAATTACCCATACAACATAAAAAGGGAATAACTAGAAATTTATATCGGGCAGACCAGATGGCCCAGTTTTTCCGTCAGCCGAAGGTTTTCGGAATAGTCTATGGGGACTTCAATAATAGAAGGCACTTTGAAATCCAGGGCCTGGCGCAAAGTGGGTATGAAATCATTTGCATCTTTAATTTTAAAGCCGGGTAATCCGTAAGCCCTGGCCAGGGTGACAAAATCCGGGTTATCGAACCTGACTCCGAAATGTTTTTTGAACATATTCATCTGTTTCCACTCGATAAGCCCATAGCTATTATCTACCCAGATTACCACCACAAATGCAACCCCCAGGCGTTTGGCGGTCTCAAGTTCCTGAGAGTTCATCAAAAAGCCGCCATCGCCGCAGACTACAACCACGCGCCGCTCCGGATAGACAAGTTTAGCAGCGATAGCCCCGGGTAAGGCAAAACCCATCGAGGCGAAACCGTTGGAGATAATAACGCTATTGGGTACCCTTGCCGGATACATCCTGGCTATCCACACTTTGTGGGCGCCCACATCACTGATGAGAATGTCATTCTTGCCCAGTACACTTCTCAAATCAGCAAGGATCTTTTGAGGTTTCACAGGGCAACTGGAGTCATTCTTATACTGGTCCAATTCTCCTAAAATGAATTCCCGGAGAGCTGAAAGACCGGCATAGTTCTTGGTGAAATCGCAGGCCTCAGCCAGAGCAGCCAGGCTATGCCCTATTTCCCCTACGATTTCTACCTGCGGCATGTAATGTTCGTCCACTGAACTGGGCAAGGTATCGATATGGATGATTTTCTTATTTTTATCCGGATTCCACAGGCAGGGTTCATACTCTATCTGGTCGTATCCAACCGTAATTATTAAGTCAGCCCTCTCCAATCCGCACATTATCCAGTCTCTCTGGTGCATCCCTACAGTTGGGAGGGAATACGGTTTGTTATAGTCCACGCAACCCTTCCCCATAAAGGTGTTGGTAACCGCTATATGAACCTTTTGAGCCAGGGCAGTTAGTTCGGCATGGGCTTTACGGCGTATGACGCCGTGGCCGGCAATTATGATAGGGTAGTTTGACTTTTCTATTAACCTTGCTGCCTCCAGAACACTGTTCTTATTAGGCTCGGGGTAAGCCACCGGGGTAGGTTCCAGTGGTTCCCCCTCGACTGTCGAGGCAGCTACATCCTCCGATAGTTCGAGGTGGGTAGAACCTGGTTTTTCAACTTCGGCGACCTTAAAAGCCCATCTCATTATTTCAGGGATTGCCTCGGGGCGGGTAATCTTACTATTCCATTTAGTTATGGGATGGAACATCTCCCTGATGTCTATATACTGGTGGGCTTGCTTATGGGACTTGGATAGGTCAGTTTGGCCGGTTATAGCTACCAGAGGCGAATAGTCGAGGAGTGCATCTGCCACGCCGGTCATCAAGTTAGTGGCGCCAGGCCCCAGAGTAGCCAGGCACACCCCGGCTTTACCGGTGAGCCTGCCCACTACGTTAGCCATAAAGGCTGCCCCCTGCTCGTGGCGGGTGGGGATAAACTGGATATTACTATAGGAGAGAGCATCTAAAACACTGAGTACCTCTTCACCGGGGAGGCCAAAGACATATTTTACCTTCTCTTTTTCAAGGCATTTAACCAAAAGGTCGGCAGCTCTCATGCAATCTCCTTTTGAATTCCGAAGTACCCGTTAGTTCTTTGAAAAATATATAGTCTTCATATGTATAATAGTAGCTATTTGGGGAGATTAAAACGATGGATAGTAAAGTATGTTTTGGATTTACTTAACCACTGGTATTCCTCTTCCAAAAGTTCCTGGTGACCTTTTTCTACTGCTACCAGCCGGTTATACATCTCTCTTGCCTCAGGGGTGGTCGATTCGGTTGCGGCTTTGGTGTAAAAGGCGATGTCCTCTTTCTCAGCTTTAATTCCAATACGCAAGGCTTCCAATTCTTTTGTATCTGCCTTAGCTTCTCCTACGGCCTCAGACGACCAGGGGAAGCTCTTTTTGTCTAAAGGCGTTGATATACCTGCACTTTCGCCACCTTTTTTTGCGGTGATCTTACCAGTATCGATGATGTTTTGTCGGACTTCTTCCAGGTGCTTTAGGTGGCCTAGTTCTTCCTGGGCTAGCCAGTTGAACATTCGTCTACCATCGGTAGCCTGTGTAGTTTCAGCCGCCTTCGTATAAAAACTGTGCCCACCCTTTTCCCGTTCGATAGCCAGTTCAACCACTGCTAAAGCGTCCTGTCTCACCATGTTTTCCGACTCCTTTCTATTTTATAAAACTGCTTTTAATTTCATCTTTTAAATTACTGTACAGTATATACAAGTTTTTAAGGATTCTCCCGGCCTGGTAACGGGCTGACCTCTCCACTTCCCGGTATGCCGGGTACGGTTCTCTTGCCAGATAGTCCGATAGCTCTCTGGCGCTCTCCGCTGCCCTCGTCTTGGCATGAGCTTCATTGAGGGCTTTATATCCCCAGAGTTTACGCCATCCCTCCCTACCACCCTCGGCCAGAAACCAGTCCCTAACACGGACTCCGCAATCAGCGTCATAAAGCAGGCTACCCAGGGGAGTGGCAACCGGAGGAACCCCTATGGCGAGCGCCTGCCGGGTAGTTAACCATTGAGGACTATCATATTCTACCATAAAATGGCTTCCGGGCGGCAATAGACCAGATAGAAGTCTGAGTATACGGCGGTACGTGTCCCTGGAGATTGATATTTGGCTTTCCTGATATTCACCTGAATTAAACGTAATATATGGACTGGACATGACATATTCAATCCAGTTATAATTTGGCTCATTTCCCGAATTGAACAGGCCGGTAACTATCGCTTGATTGCTCAGTCTGCTTCTACTATCAAGCGCATAAATAAAAAAATACTGTGCCCCAAAAGGATTCTTGGCTCCTAGCGTAATATGCAACTTTAAGCCACTTAATCTGCGGCCATGCAGCTTGTATAAAGGGTGTTTTTCTTTCAACATAACTTTTATACCGCGGTAACCGGGTTTAGGGATAGTCTCCTTATCTCATTATAGCTTAAGAGGTTTAATATTTAGAAATTATTTCAAAATGTAGACAGGGTACGGTGAGTCTTTGCGATTGCTTGAACCTATCCCCCGGTCCCCCTCTCCGTCAACGGAGAGGGTGTGTCACGACTTTGTCGGGACGGAGGTGAGGTTGAGCTTTGACGTGCCACGCTTTGCACACCCAGCTCATTTTGAGATAACCTCTTAGTGTCGGAAGTCTAAAATCATCCGCAAAACGGAGACTCTATCTTGCGAACAAGTCTCGACGAGCAGGGATCCCACCGTTGGTAGGCAGGCATCAGTGGCTGTCAGACTTTTCTTTGCTTCCTGCTTGGCCGGCTTTTGATGACATGCTGGTTGACATTTTATCTCCTATTGTTTATTATTTGGCAGCTAATAAAATAGCAAGCATTTCTATAAGACGAATAACATTCTCAAATGTTTCTGTTATAAAAATATTCCAGGAGGTATTTTTTGGTTGAACGAGTTATAGAACGGGGAAGGGAGCCGGAGCCCGAGGAAACCCTATCAGCTTATACCTTTCGCTTTTTTGAACAAAAAGCTAAGACGCTCAGGGAAGGCGTCGTAGTTATCAAGGGTAAAGATGTCAGATGGGAACAAAACCGTCAGGCTGTTATAAAGCCCTATATTATGCCCGGTAACTGGGCTAAATTGGGCTCTCCCGAATGGACCATATTCATCAATCACATAAAAACGCATTCGGGAAAACATGTGCACCAGGGCGGCCTGGGCATATTTGTACTGGAGGGGAGGGGTTATACGGTGATTGATGGTGAGAGGTATGACTGGGAGAAGGACGATCTCATAATTCTGCCGGTTAAGCCCGGCGGCTGTGAGCATCAGCATTTTAATCTCGACCAGTTCTCCTACTTACGATGGCACGGAAAAATTTGTGGATATACCGAACCAACATGTAACTTGAAGGCTACTGTTCATATAAAAGGAGATAATAGATAAAATGGTAGAAAGAATTATAGAGCGTCGGAAAGAGCCAGAGCCAGGCGAGCTTATTTACGAGCAGACCTACCGCTGGATGTATGAACGCTGCCATCAGAAACAAGGTGGAATAGTAATAATCAAGGGCCGGGAGCTTCAATGGGAGCAAAGCCGTCAGGCTTTGTTGAAATTCTATCTATATCCTGCGGTGTGGGATAAGGTTGGTGTGCCGGGGTGGTTTGTATTCATAAACCATATAAAGAAACAATCTGGAAAACATGTACACCAGGGAGGGTTGGGGCTATTTGTGCTGGAGGGTAAGGGCTATACAGTAGTTAATGGGGTCAAATATGATTGGGAAAAGGATGACCTTATCCTGTTGCCGGTTATGCCCGGCGGCTGCGAGCACCAGCATTTTAACACCGATGAGGGCAAACCCTGTTTCTGGCTGGCATTTATTTTTACTCCATACTTCGATGCAGTGGGCAATGCCCTGGAGCAGAAAGAAGTATCACCGGACTGGAAGGGCGCCCCGGGTATGCCCCATGTAGCTTAACCTGATGACCTTTTTAAATCCCTCTCCCTTGACGGCTGATTATACGGCAGTATTTCAATATCCGGGATTGTGTCCATTATGTAGGGTCGGGTTTCGAACCCGACCGCCCAGAACCCATCTCACTTAAACGAGAGGGGTAGTTATACAAAAATATTTAATGTAACTTGGCGCTAAAGCATTACAAGTAAACTCATGGTGGCAGTTGACCAGATGACATCTGCGGGTAATTGAATCTGGCATGTAGAATCGAAAAGGAGGTATGCCCGTGTGGGGAATTCCTCATCGCCCTTCCAGATTATCAACACAACGGGAACCCTCGGAAACGGCCACAATCTGATAGATGCATCTCCGAAGCCAAGCTCCTCGCCGCCCAGTTCAACTCCTCTTTTTATAAACTGCCCGATGCACCCGCTATATTTTTCAGCCAGCTTATCCAGGGGAAGCACATGGGTACCTTTGAGATAGATGGCTCCACCGCTCAAATCGCCTGGTTTTATAAGCTCGCCGGACAGTGATATATCTTTTGAGTTTATTAGATACCAGAGAATTGAAAGCCTTGAATACCGTCCCAGGCTGTTCAGGAGAAGATTGGCGGTGGGAGAAATCGCGAAAATATTTTTCTCCTTCGGGAAGATGTAAATGTCTTGAGAGAACGATTTTAGAATATACTGATATGCAGTTTTATCAAATAACACCTTTGCCCTTACACAGACATCTTCAGGATCGAGTTCCGCAAGGATTTTCCAT
>JACVQG010000133.1 GCA_015661045.1 Dehalococcoidia bacterium
TCCCTGGCGGCGGGTGGGACCGTAGGTAAGGGGCGCTGTGAGACCCTTCATATCAAAATCTTTAAAAGTCTCAATGGCATCCTTGGCGGCCTGTCCGTCCAGTTTTTCATAACCTACCTTGGACACTGCACGCTTTAATGTTTCCAGTACTACCAGGTCAGTACGGGTAATCAAACCAGTAGTGCCATCAAAATAGGGTTTTTTTGTTGCCGCCTCCGGGGCTATGTATTTTCCTAGTGTATCGAACAGGTTATTAACACCCGGGATATCGGTTTCTTCCCCAAAAACGGTATCGCTAACTCCCAGGGTGCCATCACCGACAGCCTCCCAGTTGCCTATTGCGGCGTTTACAGGTTGAAAACCGTTAATCCAAATGATTTTATCCCTTATACCTAATTTCTGGGCATCCCGTAGTACGCTTACCGATGAAACATTGTTACCGAATTGAAGAACGACGTAATCAGCTTTGGCATCCCTTATTCTGAGTAGATTTGGGGTGGTATCCAGCGGAATCATGGGGATGAATTCCCACGGCCCCACATCAACTCCCATTTTAGCAGCGTACCTTTCCGCAACTTCTACGTGACCTCGTGCAAGAGGGGCATCCCAGCCTATCTGGGCAATTCGGGGTTTCCGTGAAGTATCTTTCCAGTTAGCTTTAACGTAGTCAATTACGTTGGCGAACATCTGGGTATAAGTAGGGTCAAGGGTATAATGCCACTGGGTAGGGTCAACGAGTTTATCGGTAGTAGAGTTACCCACGACCACGATTTTATCCCTGGTAGCCAGGGGCGTGATAGCTTCGGCAGCCAGTGTAGTAATGGGATGGATGATATATGCTCCCCCATCCTTAAACTTCTTATAGGCAGCGACCGCTCTATCCACATTGAATGCATAGTCCTCCCATAGCACCTCGATGCGGACTCCATTAATACCGCCCTTATCGTTTGCATCTCTGTAGTTAGAAAGCCAGGTAGCTAGAGTATTCTTACCCAGCGAGGGACTAACCGGCCCGGTTAAGTCTATCAGATAGCCTACCTTTATAACCTTCTCTTTTTCCGGGGCTTTCGGGGCGCATGCTCCCAGAACAGGTATTGCCACCAGAGCAATAGTCACGAGAGCGATAACCAGAACAATAAGGTTCCTATTTTTCACGTTTCCTCCTTACGAATTTATAAATGACGATAGTAAGAGCCGAATATTACATAACCTTGCTCACCCCTTTCGAGACTTAGAGTTGTTTTTTCGGGTTCGTGGGATTGGCGGACGTTCGACTATCCCTCCCTTTGTTTAACGGGAGAACGGCCATAACCTGTATGATGCTTTAAATATTTCCCAGCGATGGGATAATCCCCGCGGCTCGCTTATCAAAAAGATAATAATAGACAGGGCAAATATTATGCTTCCAAAGGTAGCCGGGGCAAAACGCTCCATAGAAGGGAACGTATTAGCCACCCACGGTGTCAGGGCTGATACAATCTCCCTGAGAACGCGCAGGAATACAGTTCCCAGCACTGCGCCCAGGATGCTGCCCATGCCGCCCACGATCACCATACCCAGATACCAGACTGCATCCAGTAAAGTGAAGTGTTCAGGACTGATCCGGCCCAGGAAAGGTCCCCACAGAGCGCCGGCCAAGCCGGCATAAAAGGCGGACATTGCAAAGGCAAGCATCTTATACGAAAAGAGGTTTATGCCCATCACCTCAGCGGCGAGGTCGTTATCTCTTACCGCTACAAAGGCCCGGCCTGCCCGGGTGCGGCCAATATTTTTGGCAATAAAGGTCATGAGTATGGTTACAGGGATAACAAAATAAAAATATTTGGTATCAGAATCGAAGGTAAAGCTTCCAATATTAGCCCATGGGGCAACCATACCATCTGCGCCTCCGGTAAGCCTGGGAAGGTGAATAATTACCCAGATTAAAATGAAATGTGCCCCGATAGTGACCATGCACAGATAAAAACCCTTAATCCGCAATGAAGGGATGGCAAAAATGATCCCTATTATTGCTGTGAACAAACCTGCCGCAACTATGGCCAGCAAGAAAGGCACGTTGAAGCGGCTGATAAGGATCGCCGAAGTATAAGCCCCCACGGCGAGAAAGCCAGCTTGCCCCAGCGAAAACTGGCCGCAATAACCTGTAACAATAGCGAGGCCAAGTACGGCGATTAGGACGATCGAAGTGGCTATCGTGGTACTGACAATGTACCCTGAGGCATATAAGGGAAGGGTTAAAACACCAATCATTAATGCAATTAACAGCCCCCATTGTAGGCGGGTGCGTACGATTGCCATATCCTTGGCATACGTCTCATTAAAGGTGCCGCAGGGTAACATGTTAAATCCTTTCTATCCTTTCCTGTCCGAATAAGCCATATGGTTTTATCAAAAGGATAAGTATCATAATTATGAAGGGCATTATATCAGCTACTCCGCCACCTACATAGGGGTCGATATAACCTGCGGCTACTGTTTCCAGGACTCCTATTATTAGACCCCCGACTATAGCCCCGGGGATGGATTCCAGTCCCCCAAGCAGTACTACTGGTAAGGCCTTAAGCCCCACGGAACCGAGGCTTATTGTAACACCCGCGCTAACCGCTAAGAGTATTCCTCCCACAGTAGCTACTACGGTGCTGATAATCCAGGAAAGGGAAAAAGCAGTTTTAATACTGATACCTGTGCTCTGGGCAACCATATGGTCTTCGGCCACGGCTCTCATGGCCAGACCCAGGCGATGATACTTGAAAAAAAAGGTTAACGCAATGATGAGAACTGTGGCAATGAGGAAGCTCCAGGTATATTCCTGGGATAGCACTAAATTTCCAAGGTGAATTGGTTCCGGGGAGATGAACTCGGGGTAGCGGCGTCCGAATGTTCCCCACACCAGGGTAATCAGCCCTTCGAGAAGCCCGATCATAGCCAGGGTAACCATGAAGGCGGCAAGGGGGGCCTGGCCAATGAGAGGACGGAGTGCCAAACGCTCTATCAGGTAACCCACAACCACCGCCGAAAGGAGGGCAAGCGCCAGGGAAAGACCTAAAGGCCAACCAAACTGAACCAGGAAAGTAAATAGTATATAAGCGCCAAGCATGAGGATTGCACCCTGGGCGATATTGAAGATACCTGTGGATTTAAAGATTAGCACAACCCCTATGGCTACCAGTGCGTAAATAGCGCCCACCATTATCCCTGATAGTATCAGTTGTAGAAGAGTGGTCATTTGGTTTCTCCAAGGTCGATTTTATTGATTTTTATCTGGGTTTTAATCGCACCTGTCCGTCCATCCCGGTAAGTGACATGGGCTTCCACTGTGAATTCAATTGTATCTTTATACATCGCATTGACTAAATCCTGGTAGCGTTTTTCAATATTGCCGCGTCTTAATTTCCTGGTACGGGTCAACTCCGCTTCATCCGGGTCAAACTCCTTATGGAGTAGAACAAATTTACGCACCTTGGCTTCATCGGGGAGGGTGCGGTTTACCCTTTCGATATCCTTACGTATTAAATCCCTCACCTCAGGTTTTTGCGATAAGTCTACAAAGGTGGTGTAGGCAATATGCCGTTTTTCGGCCCATTTACCCACATTTTCGAAATCTATGTTCAATATGGCAGTAACGTAAGTTTTGTCTTTCCCACCCATTACCATAACATCCTTAATATAAGGGCTGAATTTCAACCGCCCCTCGATATACTGGGGGGAGAACTTGCCGCCGCCCGCCAGTTCCAGAAGGTCCACCACACGGTCCCAATATATAAAATGGCCGTCCTTATCCAGATAGCCGGCGTCACCGGTGTGGAACCAATCATCCCTGAAGGCTTTTTGAGTAGCTTCCGGGTTCTTATAATAGCCCTGTGCTACTCCGCCGCTTTTTACCAGCAATTCCCCGGAATCGGTAAACTTAACCTCCACGCCGGGACAGATTTGTCCAACACTTTCAAAACGGATATCGTTGTCACGGTGCATGGAGACGTTGCCAACCTCAGTAATACCGAAGATTTGTATTAGATTGACTCCAATAGCTCTTAAATATTGAAAGGCATCCGGGCTAAGAGTGGAGCCAGCCGTGATAGCATGTTCGGTCTTTGCCAGGCCAACTTTATCGCGGAGTGGCCGGAATACCAGCCAACTAGCAATTTTATTGACCGCCCTCCAGAAAAATGGAGGAATCTTTTTTTCATAGGTATAGTTGGAGTATTTGTAACCGATCGGTAATGCCAGATTGTAGAAGAACCGGTTGAACGGGCTGGAATCATTCAGCCGTGCCTGAATTGTAGAGATTACGCTTTCCCACAGACGGGAACCATACATAAGAATCTTGGGGCCAATCTCCCGTATATTATCCTGTACGGTCTCAGGCTCTTCCACAAAGTTTACCCTGGTAGCAAACATCACATTGCCGGTGATGCCAAAGAACTGTTCTGTAATCCAGGCGGGTGACATATAAGATACATACTCATCGCCTTCATTAAGCGGACATACTGAATTCCATATTGTCACAGAGGTCATCAGATTGCGATGGAGGAGGATTACGCCCTTAGGTAAACCGCTGGTACCTGACGTATAGCTGAGAATAGCGATATCATCGCCTTTGCCTTTTGCTATGCTTTCCTCAAAGGCATTGGGGTGTTCCGCATCGTATTTCCGGCCCAATTCCTGGACTTGTTTATAACTAATTAAATACGGTTCGTCATAGCCGCCCAGTCCGCGAGGGTCCCAATAGATAACTTTTTTCACCCTGGGAAGCTCACTTTTGGCCTGGATAATTTTGTCAACCTGCTCCTGGTCCTCGGCAACAACGAAAGAAGCATCGGAATGGTCAACTATGTATCTCAATTCCGAGGACTGCGCATCGGTATACAGGCCAATGGACATACCGCCTGCGGATTGGGTGGCCACTTCGGCCCAGTACCATTCAGGGTTATTTTCACCCAGGATACATACCTTGTCGCCCCGTTGCAGTCCCAGGCTGACCAGACCCAGGGAAAAAGATTTTACATTTTCGTAGTAATCTTTCCAGGTATATTTATACCAGATGCCCAGCGTCTTTTTACGCATGGCAATTTCG
>JACVQG010000134.1 GCA_015661045.1 Dehalococcoidia bacterium
TCGCATTTCACTCCGGATATGGCCTATTACCTGGTGAAAATCCTGGAGGAGGCCGGCCTGCCGCCTGGCGTCATCAATCTAGTCTACGGCGAAGGGCCTGTACTGGGAGTGCCCCTGGTTGAAGACCCGCGAGTTACCCTCGTTTCTTTTACCGGCTCCACTAAAGTTGGCGGGGAAATCGCCCAACGCAGTGCCCGTCTTGGTAAACGGTATTCCCTGGAGATGGGTGGTAAAAACGCCATTATTGTAATGGAAGACGCCGACCTGGATCTGGCGGTGGAAGGGATTATATGGAGCGCTTTTGGTACCTCGGGGCAGCGCTGCACCGCAGCCAGCCGCATTATTATTCAGCGTTCCATATTGTCGTATTTAACTGAAAAAATCGTGACTCGTGCCGAGAGGCTCCGACTGGGTAACGGCCTTTTGCCCGGAACCGATGTCGGGCCGGTTATTCATCAGGAAGCGCTCGATAAAATCCTGCGATATATAAAAATCGGATTGGAAGAGGGAGCTAAGCTCCTGATCGGCGGCGAGCGAGCTACCGAAGGCGAATTAAGTAAAGGCTTATTTGTACGTCCCACAGTTTTCGGGGATGTGACCCCCAAAATGCGCATCGCCCAGGAAGAGATATTCGGCCCGGTAACTGCTCTCATCCCCGTGGACTCCCTGGAGGAAGCGATAGCTGTCAACAACGATACACCTTACGGCCTTGTTACAGCCATCTTTACCCGTGACGTTAACAGCGCATTCAGGGCTATGGAGGACATTACCACCGGGATTGTCTATATCAATTCCGGAACAATAGGAGCCGAGGTGCATCTGCCCTTCGGGGGAACCCGTGGCACAAGCAACGGCCACCGCGAGGCAGGCCAAGCAGCCCTGGATGTCTATACAGATTGGAAAACCGTCTTTGTGGACTATAGCGGACGACTCCAGAAGGCACAAATGACGGATTAAAAACGAGGTGAGCCATGGAGCTAAAAGATAACGGAACCCTTAATGGCAACCAGACGTTGCTACGCCAGGGCTGGCCGACATTCTATGGGGCTCCTACCTGTCTTAATTTAGGGGAACTGAAGGCTGACATCGCCTTTTTAGGAGTCCCCCTGGATTCCACCACTAACGACCGTCCTGGCTCCCGTTTCGGCCCGGCTGCTATCCGCGATGCCTCCATGCGCTACCAGCACCAAAACTGGGGTGGTTGGCTCGATCAGGAAAGCGGAAAGCAAATCCTGCGTAACATAACTATGGCAGATTGCGGCGATGTTGATATACGCGTTGTGGACCTATCTGTGAATTTCGCCAAGATTACTCAAGCAGTCTCGCTAATCCTGAATAAGGGGGCTTTCCCCGTCCTGGTGGGTGGCGACCATGCTATCACCTTTCCAACTGTACAAGCTTTCTCCCGTCCCTTAAACATAGTGTATTTTGACGCCCATCTGGACTTCACCGATGAATATAAGGGCGTTAGATACTCTCATGACAACCCCCTGCGCCGCGTCTCCGAGCTCCCTTTCGTCCGCAGTGTAACGATCATCGGCATAAGAGGAGTCCTCTCCTTGACTAACCCCTACTGGGAGGCTAAAGAAAAAGGCGCGGTGATAATCCCCTCGCTGAAACTGCGGCAAGAAGGTGTGGATGCGGTTCTATCCCGTATCAATTTTTCGGGAGATACCTACGTAAGTATTGATATTGATGTTTTAGATCCGGCGGTAGCCCCGGGCACAGGCTATCCTGAACCCGGTGGGATCTCTTATTACGACCTAAAACAAGCCCTTTTGCTTATAGGTCGCAGTGCCAGGGTGGTTGGCTTCGACCTGGTGGAGGTCTCTCCCCTCTTCGACCCAACCCAGAGAACAACCCGCACCGCTGCCAGGGTAATCCTTGACTTCCTGGGGGCCATTTTCGCATCTGGAAGTCAAATATCTGATAAAGAAAAAGAAGTGGAAACAATTTCTGTTAAAGGAGGTTCACAATGAATGACTGGCAAGAGTTGGATAAAAAGCTATTTATGAATACCGGACACCGCCGTCTGGGCATAACCCTGGTAAGAGGTGAGGGTGTTAAGGTGTGGGATGATAACGGTAAAGAATACCTGGACTTCATTGCCGGGTGGGCGGTGAATAACCTGGGCCATTGCCACCCTGTTGTAGTGGAAGCTATAAGAGCGCAGGCGGGTAAGCTGATGCAGGTGTCCATGGATGTTTACAACATCCCCCAGATTCAACTGGCCCAGTTACTCCTGGAGATAACCGGTTTTAATAAGGTCTTTTTTGCTAATAGCGGCACCGAGGCCAATGAAGGGGCAGTGAAGCTTGCCAGGAAATATGGCAAGCTCTATCGTCAGGGAGCATATGAGGTCATCAGCGCTCTTAATTCCTTTCACGGCCGCACACTTGCAATGGTGGCAGCCACCGGGAAGCCTGTTTACCAGGCTCCGTATACACCCCTGCCGGCGGGCTTTATCAATGTTCCATACAACAGCCTGGAGGCAATCCAGAAAGCTACGACCGAAAAGACTATAGCGGTGCTTCTGGAGCCTATCCAGGGAGAGGGTGGGGTCAATATCCCCGATGATGATTATTTGAAAAAGGTACGGGCCTGGTGCAATGAAAAAGGATTGCTCCTTATCCTGGATGAGGTGCAGACAGGATTTGGCCGAACCGGAAGCCTTTTCGCCTATCAACAGTTTGGTGTAGTACCAGATATTATGACAATTGGAAAGGGGCTGGGAGGTGGAGTACCCATATCCGCCATGCTGGTAAAGGAAAAGGCTGCGGTCTTTGAGCCTGGAGACCACGGCCATACCTTTAGCGGCAATCCTCTGATGTCCGCTGCCGCCTACGCCAGTTTCAGGTATATCCTGATGAACGACGTGCCAGGCAATGCCCGCCGTATGGGCGGGTATTTCATGTCTCAACTTAAAGAGCTACAGAAGAAACACTCTGTTATCACTGAGGTAAGGGGACGGGGATTGCTGATAGCTATGGAGTTCAAGACGGATATAAGCGCCGAATTGACTAAGGAGTGCGTAACCGAGGGTTTGCTTATTAACAACATGAAGCCTAATACGGTGCGTTTTATGCCCCCGTTAATCATCACGACCGAGGAAATTGACCGGGCAATAGATATCCTTAACCGAGTTTTGGGTAGAGTCACCGGGAGGTTACTGGTGACCACCAGTTGAAGAGGTCGGACAATGGCTAACAGTGTTGAAGCAAAGACCCTAGATGAAAAGACCTTACCCCGACCCGCCGAAGGCGGGTGCCCGCCCTCTCCGTTAACAGAGAGGGGAACAGGAAGTGGGGTTGTGCAGAAAGGGTCTGTAGAAATAGATGCAGAAAAATGCAAGGGCTGCGGCTTGTGTACTATGGCATGTGCCAGGGGTGTTCTGGCTATGTCGGAGAAGCTGAATAGCAAAGGATACACACCGGCAGAGGTGGTAAAACCGGAGCGGTGCACCGGATGCAAACTCTGTGCCCTTATGTGCCCGGACGTGGCTATAAAGGTCTATAAGAAGAAACAGGCAGGGTAATATGGCCAACAGGATTTTAATGAAAGGTAACGCAGCCATTGCCGAAGGAGCTATCCTGGCCGGATGTCAGGCGTATTTCGGCTATCCCATCACGCCACAGAACGAGTTGCTGGAACATATGGCCCGGCGAATGGTTGAAGAAGGGCGGGTCTTTATCCAGACCGAAAGCGAACTATCTGCCATCAGCATGGTTCTGGGGGCCTCCGCGGCCGGATACCGCGCTATGACCTCCACCTCCAGCCCCGGTTTCAGCCTCCAGCAAGAGGGCATATCCTATATGGCCGGGTCTGAGCTACCCGCTGTGGTGGTCAATGTAATGCGCGGCGGGCCTGGGTTGGGTGGCATTATGGGAGCGCAGGGCGACTACTTCCAGGCCGTAAAAGGCGGCGGGCATGGCGACTACCGCGTGCTGGTTCTGGCGCCGGCCTCCGTGCAGGAGGCGATGGACATTACCATGTTAGCCTTTGATCTGGCCGATAAATACCGCAATCCTGTTGTTGTATTGGCAGATGGCTACATCGGACAGGTTGCTGAGCCTGTAGAGCTTCGGCCTCCTTCTCCGGAACCGCCAGTGAAACCCTGGGCAGTAACCGGAGCTAACGGCCGTAAGAAGAATGTCATCCGTTCCATTCACATTCAGCCGGAGGATCTGGAGAAACATAACCTGCACCTGTCGCAGAAATTCACCGCCATGGAAGCCAATGAAGTCCGCTACCAGGGTTTATATCTGGATGATGCTGAGCTTGTCGTCGTAGCCTATGGTAGTGTCAGCCGTGTAGCCCAGACGGCGATAAAGCAGGCGCGAGACAATGGGTATCGAGTTGGTATGCTGCGCCCTATCAGCCTGTTTCCATTCCCATATAAACAAATTGAAAATCTTCTGGGAAAGGTCAAAGCCTTCCTGGTTCCTGAGCTAAGCCTGGGTCAGATGGTAGAGGATGTACGCCTGGCAGTGGGCAAGTCAGCCCCCATATCCCAGGTCCACCGTTTGGGAGGGATGGTCTTATCTACCGAGGAAATCTATAAGGCTATAGCTGATGCTGCCCAGGAGGTAGGCTTACGGCCAAAGAGTCCGTTGACCCTGGCGATATGAGGTGTTAGCAATGAATACTACCCTTGATAATGAACTAATCGAGACGGTCTTTGAGCGTCCTCGAACTCTGACAGAGACGCCAACCCACTATTGCCCCGGCTGCGGGCATGGCATCATTCACCGCCTGGTGGCTGAGGCCATAGACGACCTTGGACTAAGAGAAAAAACAATTGCGGTAACTTCCATCGGCTGCTCTGTCTTTGCCTATGATTATTTCAACCTGGATGCCATCGAAGCCCCCCACGGCAGAGCGCCGGCGGTGGCCGCTGCTATAAAGCGATGCGACCCCTCTCGGAATATCTTTACGTATCAGGGAGACGGCGACCTGGCAGCTATCGGCACCGCCGAGATTGTCCATGCCGCCGCACGCGGAGATAATATCACCGTTATCTTTGTAAATAATGCCATCTATGGGATGACAGGCGGCCAGCTTGCCCCGACAACAC
>JACVQG010000135.1 GCA_015661045.1 Dehalococcoidia bacterium
ATTCGGCGCCTGCTGAACCAGACAGGTGGCTGCTCTGTAACCTGGGCCATGATTTCCGGCGAGGCATGCACCTACGCTGTCCGCGCCTTCTACGGCACCGGCACCAACGGCAACACCCGCGATGACCTGTTTAACTCTCATTATGTAATCCTCTGGGGATGGAACCCGTCCGTTACCATCTGGGATTCCAATACCTCTTATATTCTGGCTCAGGTCAGGGAGAGGGGGATTCCCATAGTGGCTGTCGACCCCCGGTATACTGATTCAGTGGCTACTTTTGCTAACCAGTGGATTCCTATCCGCCCCGGCGCCGACACCGCCATGATGGTGGCCATGGCCCATGTTATCATCAGTAAAAACCTGCATGACCAGCCTTTCATTGATAAATATTCGATTGGGTTTGATCAGTTTAAAGATTATGTCCTGGGCAAAGAGGACGGAATCCCCAAGACGCCAGCCTGGGCTGAACCTATCACAGGAGTACCGGCAGATACTATTGAGAAATTAGCAATAGCTTATGCTACCAACAGACCGTCTGCACTCATAGCCGGTTTTGGGCCGGGGCGCAGCGCACGAGGGGAACAATACCACAGGGCAGCCATGACGCTGGCAACTATCACAGGCAATGTCGGAGTGCATGGCGGCAACGCTGCCGGCGCCGAGATTAATCCTGTTGTAAGCAGCTTCGGTGTAAAATTGCCTGTAGAGGATAACCCGGTAGATAAGGAGTTCCCATTCCCCAATAGCAGCATGGATACAGCAATCCGGGTAAAGGCCCGCCCCCATATTTCCCTGGTCTGGGATGCTGTCTTGAAGGGAAAGGCCGGCGGCTATCCTGCGGACTATAAAATGCTCTATCTCAACTGTGTCAACCAGATAAATCAGTTCCCCAACGCCAACAAAGGGGTGCAGGCCCTGAAAAAGCTGGAGTTTGTGGTTGTGCACGATACCTTCATAACATCTACTGCGCGCTATGCCGATATAGTGTTACCTATTACCACAATCCTGGAACGCAATGACTTTTGCCGGCCGTGGCTTTCGGGGACCCATTACCTGTTCAACAATCAGGCTATAAACCCCATCGGCGAGTCCAAATCCGATTGGCAGATAGCCTGCGACCTTGCCCCTCGTTTGGGAATAACCAACTTCGGCGATAAATCAGAGGATGAATGGCTCCGCGAGATTTACAAGGCATCGCCGGATATGTGCAAACAGGTCCCGGATTACG
This sequence comes from Dehalococcoidia bacterium, assembly GCA_015661045.1. GTDB lineage: Bacteria > Chloroflexota > Dehalococcoidia > JACVQG01 > JACVQG01 > JACVQG01. Next base: position 1,229 of record JACVQG010000135.1, read on the forward strand.
ATACCTTCAAAAAAGATGGGGTTCATAAAGTAAAGCTGTCCGGCCCGCAGGTTGCCTTCGAACAGCAGATAAAAGACCCCGCTAATAACCCGTTTCCCACCCGTTCCGGTAAGATAGAAATCTACGCCAAGCGGCTGGCCGACCTGAATAATCCCCTGGTGCCTCCCGTTCCCAAGTATGTCGAGCCCTGGGAAAGCCCTAATGACCCTCTGGCTAAAAAGTACCCTTTACAGCTCATCACCACCCATTTCAAGCGCAGGATACATTCTATGATGGACAACAACTCCTGGCTGAAGGAGCTAATTCCTCAAGCAGTGCAGATTAATGCCAGGGATGCCGCCGGCCGCGGCATTGCCGATGGCGACATGGTGCGGGTGTTCAACGACCGTGGGCAGGTAGCTATCCTGGCTCGTGTTACCGAGCGGATTATGCCGGGTGTAGTGGATATCCCTGAAGGGGCGTGGTTCAACCCGGACAGCCAGGGTGTGGACAGGGGCGGATGCGGCAACACGCTAACAAAAGATGAGGTCTCCCCTGGAGGAGCGTTATGCAGTAATACGTGCCTTGTTCAGGTGGAGAAATTCGGCAGACGGGGTTAGAAATAAGTAACAGGTTCCCGTAATCACAGGCGATTTGCAAATAAAAAAGTCAGCATAGAAGTCCTCTCTCCCTCGAGGGGAGAGATTAGAGTGAGGGTGAATCCAGTGTGCGAAGGGTTAGTGTGCCATAGCAGGAATTTTTTCAATGGAGGAACTGATTGTGTCCCCTCACCTTCGTCCTCTCCCTCAAGGGGCGAGGAAACTTGAATGCGCAGTTCTTTTTCTAGGTCGTAGCCAACCTTGGATGTGAGCGTTTCCAATCTGAACTCACGGATTATGATGTTACAATATGGTCTTGCATATGTTTTAAAGTAAAGCTATAATTTGCTTTAATATTAGAAAATTGCAATAATACGGTTTATTGGTTACTTTAAACATAAGGAATAATCCCTAACTCAGTTGTCCAGACCTATAAAAAGTAACCATGAAAGATTAAAACAGACCATAGAATCCCTTCTCCCTTGAGGGGAGAAGGCTAGTATGAGTGTGGTTCGTCAGATAGCTTTTCCCGACCTGTCGGGACTTAGTCCTCTCCCTCGATGGGGAGAGGAAAATAAGAGAGTGAGGTTAATTTATGCAGCTTGGAATCTATTTCGACCAGACCCGGTGCACCGGTTGCTACACCTGTATTGTGGCCTGCAAGGACTGGAACGACGTCCCCGCCGGTCCCGCCGCCTGGATGCGGGTGTCCACAATCGAGAAGGGTAAATACCCGAACCCTTTCGTGGCATATCTGGCCCAACCATGCTACCATTGCTCCAACCCGGACTGCGTCCCGGCCTGCCCGGTAAACGCCATCACCAAACGCAAGGAAGATGGCATCGTGATGGTTGATAGGGAAGCGTGCCTGGGCTACGACAAATGTAACGCTTGCCTGGAGGCCTGCCCTTATCGCTCGCCACAATTTGGCGCCGAGAAAAATGCAAAGATGCAAAAGTGCGACCTCTGCGCCGCCCGCTGGCCTGAGGGCAAAAAGCCTATCTGTGTGGAAGGCTGCCCCATGCGCGCGCTGGATGCCGGCCCGATGGAAGAACTGAAAAAGAAGTACGGAACGGCTCAAGAGGGCGAGGGCTTCAAATTTGTAGCCAAGACAGGGCCTTCGGTTGTATATAAGCCAAAGCCAGCCCCTAAAGAACTGGCCAAGGACAAGGGAAGCCTGTCTACCGCTCCGATAACTGCACGACAGTAACTCCGGCTTCGCCTTCGCCGTATTGCCCGGCGCGGTATGACTTTACCAGGGGATGACGGTGGAGGGCGTTCCTTACAGCCTGTCGTAGCGCTCCTGTACCCTTGCCATGTATTATGCGGACCTGGATATATCCGGCCGTATAGGATTCGGTAAGGAATTTATCCAGCTTGTACAGGGCTTCGTCTGCATACAAGCCGTGCAGTTCCAGTTCCGGCCATGAATCAGTGATAGTTCACTCCGTTCTGAAAGCTCCGATGATGCTTAGCTCATCGGAGCTTCGCTATTCCGCTGCCGCGCATGAATCTCCCCTTCACACTAACCGTCCCTGAGCGGTCAACCGGGATTTCAGTTCTTGCTCCGTTACCCCTTCTATAGCCAGCACCTTGTCCCGGCTTGTTTCACCTTTCAGAATACTTATCTGATTTTTTCTTACTCCCAGAATATCAGCCAGAAAGGAAATAAGCTCTTTATTAGCCTGACCTTTTACAGGTGGAGCAGCTACCTTAACCTTGAGCACGCCTTCAACATAGCTCATGACCTCGTTACGGGGTGCGCCGGGCGTAACCCTGACATGAAGTCTGGCCCCGCTTTCTTTATCAGCCATATCTCTGGTAATTATACCGCTATTGCGGTTGGAAAGGGAGGCACACCCCAGGGCTTTTGCATGATTGGAGAATCATATATAATAAGGCCGTGGTTTCAATTATAAGTCGTGAGACATTCTCATGTCATCCTGGAGGAGTCACGAGTTATCGGGACGACGAAGGATCTCAGGGTGGCAGGGAGTTTTTTAACAGTTGACTTACCCCACCCTGAGATTCTTCGTCCACCTCCGGCGGACTCCAGAATGACAGGTCGCAATCTGTTTTCATCCTTCATGGTGCCCTGTACAACCAGGCAGGGGAGATTCCCTCTAAAAGACACCATTTTTTAAGAACTCTGAAACTAGCTTGATTTATAGGCGCTGGACTCCCAATCGAGTTTCAAAAACAAAATAACTATTGACAAATATTAGTATAGTTCCTAATGTTATAAAGGATAAACCTGAGAAGAGTTTTACTTAAGGAGTAGTAATGAATCTTTTTTCTGAATATAAATTGGGCAATCTCAAACTGGCAAACCGCATGGTTATGGCCCCGATGACCCGCGGCCGGGCGATTGCAGGCAATATACTGCATCCGGCAACTGTCACTTACTATGTGCAAAGAGCATCGGCTGGATTAATCATTACCGAGGGAGCGCAGGTGTGCCCTCAGGGAATCGGCTACATCCGCACCCCGGGTATCCATAACACTGAGCAAGTCGCAAGCTGGAAAAAGGTGACTGATGCCGTTCATCAGGCAAAAGGCAAGATATTCCTTCAACTGTGGCATGTAGGACGGGTGTCCCACCCCGATTTTCACGGTGGCTCCCTGCCTGTGGCGCCTTCCGCCCTTCCCGTCGAGGGGGAGGTTTTCACACCGCAGGGTAAGAAGAAAATGGTTATCCCGAGAGCCCTGGAAACAGCGGAAATACCGCTTATCGTCGAAGAATTCCGTAAAGGCGCTGAGAATGCCAAAACAGCAGGCTTCGACGGCGTTGAAATCCATGGCGCGAACGGATATCTACTGGACGAGTTTTTGAGAGACGGTGCCAATAAAAGAACTGACCAATACGGGGGAAGTATTCAGAATCGCGCTCGCTTTCCACTCGAAGTCACCAAAGCGGTAATCGGAGTTTTGGGCGCTGATAAAGTCGGCTATCGAATATCGCCACATTTCCCATTTTTATCCATGGCCGATTCTAACCCGCGTGAGACTTTTTCATATATTGCAAAAGAGTTAAACAATCTCAAAATTGTGTACCTACATATGGAGGAGCCGGTTAAAGGCTCTATTGCGCCGGCGGCGGAGGTACGGTTAGCGTCAACCATTCGTGGTATATATAAGGGGACGCTTATTTTGAACGGTGGATACGAGGCCCAAACGGGAAATGAAGCCATCGAGAGCGGCAAAGCAGACCTTATCTCTTATGGCGTTTTATTCCA
>JACVQG010000004.1 GCA_015661045.1 Dehalococcoidia bacterium
AAAGGAGAACTTGTCCAATGATGATAATCGATGCCAGGAACCGTCCACCCACGCCAGAATCTATGGGGATGTTCGAATCGGGGTGGTACAAAAAGGTTATCGCCGGCCGTGTGGCCCGCTGGGAGCAGCCCAAATCTATGGTCACCCATGACCTGAACATGTGGTGGAAGGAGTTCGAAGAAGCTGGCCTGAGCAAGGCTGTTGTCTGCCATCGCAATACGCCGGGCGTCCCGGGGGCACAGGTGCCAAACGACCATATTGCAGCGCTGTGTTCCAAATACCCCGATAAGCTGATAGGTGTGGGCGGCATTGACCCGACGAACACAATTCACAAGGCGCTCCCTGAAATAGACCGATGCGTCAAGGTTCTGGGGTTAAAGGGAATATGCATGGAACCGGGGGTGGTCCGTCCGCCTATGCAGTTTAACGACCCTAAACTCTATCCTATGTATGATAAATGCCAGGAATTACGGGTACCTGTTTTCCTGCTGAATACACCTTTCATTGGAGAAGGCTTCGAGTGGGGTCATCCCCGGACGATCGAGCAGGTGGCCAAAGATTTTAAAAAGCTAAACATCGCTGTTGTGCATGGGGGCTATCCCTGGGTAATGGAGACTATAGCCCTGGGCTTCCGCTACAACAATGTTTTTATCATGCCCGATATATATATTTTCCTGCCCGGTGGCAATCTGTGGCTGGAAGCAGCCAATAACGCGCTGGAGGATTCCTTACTATATGCCTCGGCTTACCCCGTGCACTCCATGAAAGCCATGTTAGACGCTTTTATGCAAGCCCCGATGCGGGATGAGGCCAGGGAAAAAGTTTTCTATAAGAATACACTGCGCCTGTTCGGGATGTAGATTTCCCTGCTTGGAGCGGATGATTTGTGATTGAAGGATTTATACCGTAGCCGGTAGCTGTAACCTTGTGCTCTTGGCACAGGTAATTCTTCTCATCAAAAAACCAATCGTAACATAGGCACATCGGCGAGCGATTTCAATGGCGCTATTGATTTTTGCCTGGCAGCCTTGTATACTAAGTCAGGTTGAGCCGATTTCGATGGCAGAACATACATTCCAGAGGAGATCAGGGCAAACTTTTTGCTTAGTCCGCGGAACCTCCAACATCTGATGTTAAGGAAATTGAGCCTCGGGGACTGCACTGAAACAAGCCCACACCAATATTTACGAAAGGAGGTGCAGTAACCCTTGGCTGACAAAAATTTAACCTGTCGCGATTGCGGCAAAACTTTTGCGTTCACCGCTGGGGAGCAGGAGTTCTATCAGAGCCATGGCCTCGTGAATGAGCCCCGTCGCTGCCCGGAATGCCGTGGTGCAAAGAGACAAGAGCGTTCTAGAGGGTACGAAGGCAGCCGTGAAATGTTCACGGTAACGTGTGCTTCGTGTGGCAAGGAAACTCAGGTTCCCTTCCAACCCCGACAGGAACGGCCTGTCTATTGTAGCGATTGCTACAGCACAATGAAACCCCGGCGATAATCAAGCCCAAAAAGCGGTAAAGGTTAAAACCGCATCGCTTACCGGCTTGAAACAACAAGGAAATTGTTGGTCAACAGAGACTGCTGAGAATGTCTGAGGATTTTTTTGGCAGTCTCTGTCTTTAAGTCATGTATATAGGTATACTAAAAGTAAAACTCCGCCTGCCTGAGAATCAAACCCTGAAAGGGAAACGGCAGGCCATAAAGTCCATAATAGCCAGGGTGCAGAACAGGTTCAACGTTTCTATCGCCGAAGTCGAGGACCTGGACCTGTGGCAAATTGCTACTCTGGGGATTACCTGCGTATCTAATAGTACGCCTTTTTGCAATGAAACCCTATCTAAAGTAGTAGATTTCATAGCTCAAAGCCCCCACGAGACAGAACTCCTGGACTATGAGATAGAATTATTGACAGTTTAAGCAACACGTAACAAATAGAAACCTTTTGATAGATACCACCGCCTTTATTAACCACTTAAAATCTGATACTTCCTACCGTGAACAAATAGCCCATATCGAGGCTATTCCACTGCGGCCGGCTCACTATGGCAATCTGGAGCAACCCCTCTCCAAATCCCTGGAGGAAACCCTGTTAACGTCCAGGGTCTTGCCTTTGTTTAGCCACCAGGCGAATGCAGTAAACGCCATTCGCCGGGGTGAAAATGTAGTAGTAGCCACCGCCAGCGCCTCCGGGAAGACACTGTGCTACAACATCCCCGTTCTGGAAGCCATGCTGGCCGATAAATGGAACCGGGCTATGTACCTTTTCCCGACCAAGGCCCTGGCCCAGGACCAGGAACGGGCGCTTAGGGAACTGGCTTCCCCGGGGATTTTGAAAGGGATTGAAATAGCCACCTTCGATGGCGATACGCCGACACAGTTGCGGGCAACTATAAAGAAGCAAACAAAAATACTGCTGACAAATCCCGATATGCTGCACCTGGGCATCCTGCCGAATCACGGCTCATGGGCGCGATTTATACGTCACCTTCGCTACGTTATAGTGGACGAAGCGCATGCCTATCGCGGGGTATTCGGCTCTCACGTAGCCCATATACTCCGGCGGTTGCGCCGCCTCTGTGCACTATATGGTTCATCTCCCCAGTTCATTCTGGCTTCGGCCACCCTTGCCAATCCGGGAGAACATGCTCAGAAACTGGTAGGGTTGCCTTTCAGCGTAGTATCCGACGACGGCTCGCCATATGGAGGCAAAGACTTTATCTTCTGGAATCCACCCCTGGTTGACCCGGCTAAATCGGTGCGCCACAGCTCCAATAGCGAGGCTACCTTCCTGTTCACCGAATTGCTGAAAAAGCAGGTCCGCAGCCTGGCCTTTGCCCGTAGCCGGAAGCTAACCGAATTGATTTACATCTATTCCCGCGATGAGTTGTCCAGGACAGCGCCCGCCCTGGCAGACAAGATAATGCCATATAGGGCCGGCTATCTTCCGGAGGAACGAAGACAGATTGAACAGGGTCTTTTTTCTGGCCGGCTGATGGGGGTGGTCGCTACTAATGCCCTGGAGTTGGGTGTGGATATCGGCGACCTGGATGCCACAATCCTGACCGGCTACCCCGGCAGCATTGCCAGCACCTGGCAGCAGGCCGGTAGAAGCGGCCGGCGGCGGGAGAAATCGCTGAGTTTCCTTATAGCCCTGGATAACCCCCTCGACCAGTACTTTATGCGCCACCCTGAAGCCCTCTTTGGCCGGTCATCGGAATTTGCTTTAATAAATACGGGTAATCCATACATCCTGAAGCCCCATCTCCTGTGCGCTGCATGGGAACTGCCGCTCAAAGCCGATGACGTATCCCTCTTTGGCGACAGCTTTTCAGGTGCAATCGCCGAATTGATTGAGCAGGGGTATCTCCGTAATAAAAATGACCGCTGGTATCTTTTGCCCTCGATTACCTATCCGGCCCAGAAGACAAATATCCGCTCGACATCCGAGAGAAATTACTCCATCTGGGATACGTCCAAGGATAGCTTATTAGAGGTTGTAGAGGGGGCGACTGCTTTCTTCCAGGTGTATCCCGGCGCTATATACTTACACCAGGGCCAGCCTTATCTCATTACGTCACTGGATGTGGAGGGCCATAAGGCTTATGCCGAGCCTACGGAAGTCAATTACTATACTCAGACCAGGGATATCACCAGTCTAAAGGTGTTAAAGGTGTTACAGGAGAAAGTAGCCGGTAATGTTAAAGCCTATCTAGGGGAAGTAGAGGTTACCGCTCAAGTAGTGGGATATAGGAAGAAGATGCAGTTCACCGAAGAGGTTATCGGTGAGGAGCCATTGGACTTACCCTCCCACGTATTCCCGACTCAATCGTTGTGGTTCGATCTGCCACCTGACGCTGAGGAAAGATTAGCCGATGCAGGTCTGGATTTTGCCGGAGGCTTGCATGCCCTGGAACATGCCGCCATCGGGCTTTTACCGCTGTACGCTCTGTGTGACCGCAATGATATCGGGGGTCTATCCACGACCTTTCACGCTGATACCGGCCGGGCGCAGATTTTTATCCATGATGCTCATCCCGGGGGTATCGGTATCGCTGAAAAGGGCTATGAGCTTATTAAGGAGCTGTGGGACGCAACGTCTAAAGCTATCGGGGAATGCCCCTGCCAGGACGGCTGCCCGAGCTGCATCCAATCGCCCAAATGCGGAAATAACAATGAGCCGCTGGATAAAGAGGGGGCCAAGCGTTTATTGGACTGGTTGGTTGAAAAGCCGGTATCTGGTAATATCCCTGTTTCTCAGGATGGTGGTGTTAAGTAATAAGAGTCTAACGTGAGAGGCAATTTAGAACAAACCGGGGAAACTGGTACTCCGTCACTCCCGCGCAGGCGGGAGTCCAGTAAACCCGCCCCACATGGATTCCCGTTTTCACGGGAATGACAGTAGTCCACCTATGAATGTTCAACGCCGTCATTTGCTCCAAAATCAGTAAACCTTTATAATCTTTAAATTAGTAGGTGTATTAAAGTAATGTTCGATGTGGTGATTATCGGCGCCGGGCCTGCGGGCAGCCATACCGCCAGACGGCTGGGTGAACTCGGCTACCGGGTGGTGGTGGTGGAGGAGCATAAACAGATCGGTGAGCCGGCCTGCTGCACGGGCATCCTGGGTAAAGACTGCCTGGATGAGTTCCCTATCCCGCCTGAGCTGATCTGGCTACAAACTGGCACAGCCCGGTTCTATACCCCTTCAGGTTCATCTTTTACCCTATCTAAGGAGCCTGCTCAGGCTTACATTTTAGACCGGGTGGGACTGGATAGAGCATTAGCTGCCCGGGCTGAAAAAGCTGGCGTCGAATACCTGTTGCACAACAAGGCCCATGAGATAACCTGGAAGAATACCGGGGTCGAGGTAACCATTAAAAATGGCGGGCCACCGTCTAAGCTTGAAGCTAAAGCCGCTGTGCTGGCCTGTGGCCCTTCCAATCTCCTGGCGCGGGGTTTGGGTTGGGGAGACATTGGGGATTGGGTATTAGGCGCACAGGCAGAAGTGGAACTGAGGAGTGCGCCTGAGGTAGAGGTCTATATGGGGCAGAACATCGCTCCCGGTTTTTTTGCCTGGCTTGTGCCCACAACTCCGGGTATGGCCTTAGCTGGCCTCCTCTGCCGTCAAAACCCTGCTGGCAGGATAAAAACGTTTTTAGATAAGCTTTGCAAAGACGGGAAAATACTTTCATCTCAAGTTAAAATCAGCTATGGGCGAGTGCCATTGCAACCCCGCCAGAAAACATATGGGGAACGTGTGTTAGCAGTGGGTGATGTCGCTGGCCAGGTAAAACCGACGACTGCCGGAGGTATCTATTACGGTTTTCTCGGCGCTGAGATTGCTGCACAGGTACTTCACCATGCCTTGCAGCGTAACGATTTCTCTGCCCAATTCCTCTCCCGTTACCAGAGGGAGTGGAAGAAAAGGCTGGGTAAGGAAATCCGGGTTGGATACTGGGCAAGACGTTACTACGAAACACTCAATGATAAACAAATCGAAGATGTGGTCAACCACCTGAGAAATTCGGGCTTTTTACAATCCGTCTATCAGTCACAGGAATTTTCGTTTGACTGGCATTCCATCGCCATTATTAAGACACTTGGTGCGAAAGCGCTGCCGCATCTCCTCAAAACCCTGGCAGGTTCGTTGTTGCCGGGGAACAGACGGAGGAAGAATGGCGGGGATGAAGAAGAGACAGAGGAAGGATTAGGGTAGCTTTCTCAGTGTGTGACAGCTAGCCCGTAGGGTGGGTGTAGTTCCAACTTCATAGAGATGAACCCCATCCTGCTCTTTGAGTTGTAAGAAATACTACTGTAAGAACGGTGCGAAAAGTTACCGTCGGCATACGACTACGGATGTTCGCGAATACTGATGTGGTCCCAATGCGTGCATTCCAGACTACAATTTCCATTCTTTGAGGACCACTTTTGTTGTAAGGATTCGAAGGTCGGAATCCAAGGCTCTCAATAGCCACCCACTAGGAGGCAACTTTGGGCGAATTGGGATGAAAGCCCTCCGGCGGGTATTAATGTCATCAAGAGACCAAGACGCACGATACTCGGATAGTAATTGTTTAACGCATTTCCATAATTCTTGGACCGCCTGTTTCTGAATTACGCGGATTTCGCCAGCCGACGACTCCGCGTCAGGCATAAGTTCTCCCAGATGCGTTACGATGGAACCGCGTATAACATACCCCAGATTTTCATATTCTTTTTTCGCGCGGGCGATTTGATTATGGGCTTGGCCTATATCACTAGCTGTCACTTTAGCCGAAGGATTATCTTCTATCTTGGCTTCATAGGTAAAGACCTCTTTCAAATTACCAAAAATGCCTCTCCATTGGCAGTCGGTGGCAGAATTATTTTTGGGTGAGGAGCTATCGTATCCAAGCAGTTCTCCAAATATCTTTAGACCGCAAACATACTCTTTGTGTCGTTTTGAGTCCAAATCTACGGTAAGTTTGTTACACCAGTTTTCAAATCTGTTGCCTCGTGTACCTAGTTCTTCGAGTTTTTTGTCAAAAGCTCTTACGATTGACTGCAAATATTCCTCGACATCGACAGCCACTGACGTTATGGCTTGTCCTCTCGCCCTGTTCAATGAGGCCCTCATTCTGTTGAACCAAGACGAAATTCCTCCCCGAGCTATCGCCTGTTCAAAGATTTGAAAAGCCTGTTCCTTGGCTGCAGTATCCCCCAGGAGTGACTTCAAGTACAGTGCTTTAGCCCAACACCATCCATAGTACGCCCCGAGTTCAACAAGTCCAGCACCACGTGCCCATTCCCAGCAAGCTTTAAACTTCTCCGCAGCCACGCCGTAGTTCTGCGAGGAGAACATTGCTGCCCACGCGACTACCTCGTCCTCTGCAACGTCGGGGAAGTCGGGTGTGTTCGCGGTAACAGGCACACTCGCAAGCATCTGCTTAACTGACTGGTCGTGTTCAGAGAAGCTGCCACTTAAAAAGTCTTCAACTTTCCGTTCCAAGTCGCTCACATCTATCTCAGCCATTTCCTCTGCCATGTCGATTTCCGCCACAACATTCCTTGAAATACCCTCCCTGTTGGATTCGCGTCCGAAATGTGTAGCGAATCTTCGATCTGCCAAGATATACACCGCGTAGTCGTCCGGTGCCCGATTACAACGACCCAGCGCCTGGACAATACGTTGGTTTAGTCGGCGCCGCATGAAACCCGAGTCGCGCAAATACTCGCACAAGAATTCCTCTTGCGCGTTTATTGCCCTCGGCAGCGTTGCTATTACAACAAGCCTGCACTGGTCGCCCTGGAAGTCCATCCCATCGAACCGTCCCCCAACAAAAAGGTGCCCGTTTTTAGCGACCTTGAACTGGTCAATCTCATCCCCCAGGTTGCTAAGCAGCCATGTTTGATCCCCGGTTACCCCGTTTTTGCTCAGCCACTCAGAAACCATCGTTCTGAACTTCTCAGCTTGAACTCTGCTGGTGCACATCCATACGCTCTTGGGGCATTTCTTTAAGGCAGCAAGAATCGCGGCCTGCAGTCTGGTGGGAATATCGTCATCCTCGATACGATTCATAACTATCAGTCTTCTGCCAACAGTTGCTTGAGAGAATTCCTCCGGTACGGGAATCTTCTCAATTCGCTTGGTTCCAAGTCGGCGACACAGGTCGGATGGTTGCCCAATTGTGGCACTCATATAAAGTCGCTGTGAGGCCCCTGAATAATGGTCATTGTTTAGCAGAGGGTAAACGTATGGTCGTATCCATATGGAGTCCAAACTCAAATAGATATTTGACTCATTCAATGAATTACGCATTCTGCTCCACCGGAACTTCAAATCCATGTTGGTCTTCAACAAAGATGAAGCGTCAATTATCTCCTTTAAACGGCTAGCGACATTTACTTGGTCTATGAATGACAAGAGTTCCGGAGCTGTAGTGGGTGGTGTTTCGTCACTAAGCGCATCTTGGAGAACGACGTACTCGGGAAATCGGTTAACCAACTCTGTGACAAGAGCCTTAAAGAGGTCTTTGTGCTCAAAGCGACTAATTTCGACGGACCAGAGTGAATGAAGACAATGCTCGGCCAAATGGGCGTCGTCCAGAACCAGCAAATCTGCTGGGTCGACCACTGGATTCTGATTAAAGTACACCCAGTAATTCATGACTGCGATCTTGCCGGCCCGCTGGTAATCTCTCTTGTCCTTTGAGGGAATTTGTTCCGCCTTTCCTTCCATGAGCACTGCGGGTATGCCAAGTTCCCGCGTTTCTGCAAGCATCTGGCGCGCGAGCGTTTTGTTGGCGCTTAGGATCGCAACCTTTTTCCCCGCGCTTCGCCATGTCTCAGCGATGAGTAAAGAGATTAGCGTCTTCCCCGCACCAGTCGGTAACTCAATGGCTACGTCTGGCTTATCCTTGAATTCCTCGGAATATTTGCCAAGAACGTAGGCTTGAGGAGGCCACAATTCTTTGAATTTCTGCGAATTAAATCCTCGTAGAAATTCTGAGAAGTCTTGGCTTACCTTCATTTCTCGTCGCCTCCTCCGTAGAGTACGCATACATAGCTTTGGCCGGTCTGTTAGGCCTGTAAAAAGCGGGTACGCTAGTCGAAGATCTAAATGGCAAAGTAGCGACCTTGGCCTATATCTTATTCCCATTAGCCTTGCTTTTCAAGCTACGGAGCCAGTGTGAAATCGCTAAAGCCGCCGAGGGTGCCAAGCCCGTAGGGTGGGTGTAGTCACGGTTTCATCGCTACGAAACCCACCATAACCTGGTCAACATTATATACCCAATCCCGGCGGCTAGCCTGTCGTGTATCAGGCCATCACCTTGTCTTTGACTTCCGGTTTCGCGGGTCACCAGTTGAACGCCAGCCCGCTCAAGAACTGCTGCGAAAACCAGATGGACGAACTCCTCACAGTCTGCTTTTGTCTGTCAACTCGAGGAGATACCGTGGGTTACCTGGGAACATAGCCTTGACCAGACTCTCGACCCTGTCTTTAGCCTCCGGTGAAGGGTTGTTCTCCAGCGCCTCAAAGACCTCTTCGAGTGTTTTCCTGGTTGGCGGCCTTCGTCCGGTTCACCCTGCCCCTCTTGCCTTCTGCCAGAAGCCCTCTTGCCTCCCAGTATTGCCTCTCCTCTTCGAGAGTCGTGAACTCAGGAATTGCTTTGGTTTTTGTTATTTTCATAGTTCCAAAGCCTAATCCGCCCTTGCCTTAACCTCATTTTTATGATGGTTGATAGCCCTCTCGTAAACCGCCTCGTACTTTTTAGCTGACGCCTCCCAGGAGAACTCAGTTTGCATAATACGGAGCAATACCTGTTGCCAGGCTTCTTTCCGGGGAAAGGCAGCTACTGCTCGCTTTATTGCCAGCACTAACGCATCGCCGTCATAAGATTCAAAAACAAATCCCCGGCCCAATTTAAGATCGGGAGACAAATCGGGGACGGTCTCGTCCAGGCCTCCGGTGCGGCGGACAATGGGTATTGTTCCATAGCGCATAGCAATCATCTGCCCCAGGCCGCAGGGCTCAAAACGCGACGGCATCAGGAAATAGTCAGCGCCGGCATAGATGAGGTGAGCCAGAGGGTTGTCAAAGGCTATAATTACGGCCACCCGGTCGGGGTACTGGCCGGCCACCTTTTGCATGAGTTGATGGTAGATTTCCCGCCCTTTGCCCAGCACTACAAGCTGAGCATTTGTGTCCTTCAGTATGGAGTCCATTGCCTTTTCTAAGATGTCAAAGCCTTTCTGTTCATCCAACCTGGTAACCATGCCGATTAAGGGAATATGTTCATCCTGAGGCAGACCGGCCCGCTTCTGGAGGGCTAGTTTATTGACTGCTTTCCGCCATATCCGGGAACTATCATAGTTGGCAGCTATGAGAGGGTCTGTGGCCGGGTCAAACTCGCTATAGTCAATCCCGTTGACTATGCCCTGAAGCTGGTCTTTTCGGAAACTGAGTAATGATTCCATACCGGCTCCATATTCCGGTGTCAGGATTTCCTGGGCATAGTTCTGGCTTACAGTGGTGATCATGTCGGAATGGAGAATGCCCAGGGCCATCATATTGAGAGACAGGGAGGGGAATAGTTTTTTACTTGATTCAAAGTCTTCCTGCAAACCTGAAGAAGCCAGGAATGAGTCGTCGAAAGCCCCCTGGTATGCCAGGTTGTGTACTGTAAAAACTGTAGCGGAGGGGGTTTTGAGTCTGTGAGCGTTCAGAACGGTCACCGCAGTGTGCCAGTCATGGCAGTGAATAACATCGGGCTGCCACCCTATTTTTTGCGGCAGGGCTATGGCGGCATTGGAAAAGAAAATAAAACGCTCCAGGTCGTCAGCCTCTCCATAAACTGCCGGACGGGCAAAATAGGTCTTGTTGTTAATCAGGTATACAGGCAGGTTGCCGTTAAGGGCTGTGGACTGGATTGTAACCTGTTCAGGCTGTTTTTTGGTAGCTATTGTAAATGTCCTACCTACTGTAGTGGTTGGGTGGGTTTTCTCATCGATAAGGCTATAGTGGGGCATGGTAATTCGGACATCATGACCCAGTTTAGCCAGGGCTTTAGGTAGTGAGCCGACTACATCCGCCAGTCCTCCTACCTTGGCTAATGGTGATACCTCGGCGGCACAGAATAAGATTTTTAATGGTTGAACCATCTGGTAATATTCCTTTCATCATGCGTTTAAACATGGAATCGTCTGGGTGTCTTCTTCGTTATACTGGCGCCGCTTGGTACGAAGTCCGACTTAAAATCCTCTGGCTCTACCCAGCAATCTATCTTGCAATTACGCCCGATTTTTGTCCCCTCCGGAACCCGTGCGCCCTTGCCTACCAGGGTTATTCCACAGTTGAGATGCTCCGGTTCCTCCTGGTTGGGGGTATAATCTCCACCATAGCCTATGTATGCCCCCGGACCTACCCAGCACTGTTTGTCAATGATACTTTTTTCTACTACCGCCCCCCGTCCTATAACCGAATCAAAAAAGACGACGCTATCCTCCACGCGAGCGCCTTCTTCTACATACACACCGGGGGATAGAATCGAGTTTTTTACCTCGCCGTTGATAATACAACCATTACATAACAGGCTGCGGTTGATTTTGGCATAGGGGCCAATTTTTACAGGCGGGCTGGTTTCAACCGCCGTCATGATAGTCAGTTCCGGGTCATAGAGGTTCAGAGGAGGCAGGTCAACAATGAGGTCCATACTGGCTTTCCAATAGGCTTCAATAGTGCCTACATCGCGCCAGTAGCTTTGCACTTTAACACCATAGACTTTATACTTGCCCACCATGCTGGGTATTATATCGCCCCCAAAATCCGAGAGGGTCTCTTTGCCGCCCATCCGCTCCATCACCTCGATGAGGGTTTCTTTATTGAAAATGTAGATACCCATCGAGGCCAGGTTGCTATCAGACACTTTAGGTTTTTCCTTGAATTCCCTGACACGATTCATGTGGTCCAGCGTCACGATGCCAAAGCGGCTGGTTTCCTCGGGATCTACTTCCACTAAGCCAATCGTAACATCGGCGTTCCTCTGGCGGTGAAAGTTAAGCATCACGTCGTAGCGCATAGTATAAATATGGTCACCCGCCAGTATGAGCACTTGATCCACCTTTTGTTCCGCAATAAAATAGAGATTCTGGAAAACGGCATCACCGGTATCCCGGTACCAGTCGCCTCCTTCACGGCCCCGGTAGGGTTGCAAGAGTCTGGCGCCGGCGTGGCTCCGGTCAAGGCCCCAGGGTCGGCCGACGCCTATGTGCTCCATCAGGGAACGGGGGTTGTACTGGGTGGCTACGCCAACATTATATATCCCGGAATTAACACAGTTAGACAGGACAAAATCTATTATGCGGTATTTGCCGGCAAACGGGACCGCTGGTTTAGCCCGCTCCTCGGAAAGGATACTGAGTCTATTTCCGGTACCCCCGGCTAAAATTATGGCTAATACGCTCTCCATAATGCACCCCCTTATTTCGTTTCAGGAGAACCAGTAATTAGGTGATTTCTGTTCCTGGGTGCGACAGTCCATACCTCGAAAGTGACCAAGCTTGATTTCAGCCACAAAATCCTGCTCATTGCGAATGTCATTTTCAAACACAGTGGCGCAACACCCCACCTGCCGGGACATATGGGCATCGCTTCCACCTGTAGTATGCATACCCAGGCGTGAACAGAGATCGAAACAAAAGTCTACGTCTTCGGCTGCACTCCAACCATTGGCTGCTTCCACACCATCCACCAATTTGAAAAGTGGGCGGCCGCAGGCTTCTTCGATGGTCACCTTGGGTTTGGACTTCAAAGACAAAGCCCGGGTTATCTCTGATCTAAAGGGATGGGCGGCAATCATCACCCCGCCATGTTTTTCAACATATTGCCTCATATCTACAGCCCGGTACATGGTGCGGGGTACGTTATCCAGCCCGAAAATCAGGATGTCGCCTAATTCAGTCCCGGCTTCCATTCCCTCGATTACTAAGAATTCATATTCCCGGGCTAGTTTCTCCCCCAGGCCGGTTTTTTGCATTCCATGTTCGGTAAGGCATAAGCCATCTAATCCAGCCTGCTTTGCCAGCGCCACCAGCTCCCTGTAATCTATCATACTATCACCGGAACCAATGTTAGTGTGTATATGGAGGTCTAATTTCATCATCTAGTAATTCTTTTCTAGCCTGTTATTGGTGTATTCAAAATATTCCTTAATGCCCCGATTCATCGGGGCGCCACGAAGGACGAAAATCCCCCATAGCCAGATAACCCTCTCGCCCCTATGAGGAGAGAGCTAGAGGGGGATTTTTGGTAAAAGTCTATTTTCGTCACCCTCACCGAAAGTCGGGACATCATCGGACACCTTAGTCCTCTCCCACTCTCCGCTTTGCGGAGTCCGATACCCGCTCGGACAAGGGAGAGGAAATAAAAAGTTAGCTTGCCCAGAAGAGCCGTTGGGCTTCCCGTTGAAGTCCGTCTCTGAAATCCGGGTGAGCCACCGCTATAAGCTCCTGTGTTCTTTGTCGAAGGGTTTTCCCCTTGAGCCGGGCAATCCCGTATTCCGTTACAACATAATCAGCCATGTTCCGCTGAATAGTAACCACTGTTCCCACGGATAAAGTGGGCACAATCCTGGAAACCTTGCCTCCTTGAGCCGTGGACGGTATCACTGTGATAGCTCTTCCGCCCCTGGAGAGCCAGGCGCCAAAGACAAAAGGTATCTGGCCTCCGGCCACACTAATTATTTGTAGCCCCAGGGTTTCCGCTGCAATCTGCCCTGTCAAGTCTATGGCCAGGGCCTGGTTGATGGCGACCATGTTATCATGGGCAGCGATAACCCGAATATCCTCCAGGTAGTCTACTTCGACTACATGAAACAGCGGATTATTATTAACCCACTCCATCTCCTCGCGAGTGCTACCTCCAATGGCGGCCACCACTGCTTTACCCGGATTCAAAGTTTTTCGTTTCCCGTTGATAACCCCCTCTTTTATCAGGGATATAACACCCGGTGGCGTAGCCTCTGAATGATAGCCCAGGTCTTGTTTTCCGTCTAACATACCCATTTTGACCAGATGTTCGGTGGTGCGCCCAACGCCAATCTGGATCGTATCGCCGTTCCTGATAAGCCCGGAAACGTTTTCGGCAATGGGCTTGATATGCAGTTCCGGTTTCTTCAAGGTGCGTCCTGCGAGAGATCCCTGACCGGGAGACCCCCCCGAAGAGACGTGTTCCACAAAATAATCTATTTCCGAAATATGAATGAAATTTTCGCCGCAGGTGCGAATCAGATTCTTATTCACTTCACCAATCGCCAGCTTCGCCTCCCTAATCCGCCGTTTTTTATTCCACAGCGAAGCGCCGAAGCTGCAAAAACCCTTTTCGTCAGGTTCCGATACCTCCACAAAGACCACATCAGGCGGGCGGATTTCATCGCTTTCGTGAAAAGGGAACAGAGTACCGGTGTTGAAATCTATATGTTTCCCATCAACCGCATGTTGAGAAAGCACAGTAGCCTGCATGATCGTCACTTGAAAGGAATCCTGCCAACCCTGGTCGTACCAGCCGAAGTCGTAGTTGGGGACGGGGACTTGCACCTCGACGTTTTTTAGCTCGTCCTTTCTGGCTGCCAGCGCCATTCCCAGTGCATACGACTCCCTGCCTCCGGGGAAAACTACTCTGTCCCCCGATTTGACCATCCGGGCTGCTTCTTTAGTTGAGATTGACTTGCGTTTATATTCTTCTTGCCAGTTCATACCAATTCCCACAGTAAAGTACTTAGAAATCATGGATAGTTTGCCAGAGAACCGAAAGCGCAGATAACTCCTTATATTTTTATCATACTTAATGTAGGCAGTCAAATAGAGTCATTGCAGGGCAGGTACCTTGCATTACCGGACCATGCGAAGTGAATATCCCTCAGAGAATCCCAGATGTATCGTGACAAAGAATCTCAGGGTGTGGAATTGTGTTTTGGCTATTTTTTCCCCTGAGAGGAAGGATACAGGACAACGCTTTCCTGCTCGCGTGGATCGCTACGGGTTACCACAGCGACTGCCGTCTCCTTATCGTCCAGATTGAATGGCTGGTGGGGGACATTAGGCTCGATGAACAGGAAGTCGCCCGCCTCCGAGATTATCTCTTTCTCCAGTTGCTTCCCATATCGCGTCTTAACCCGGCCTTTTATCAGGTATATAGCGCTCTCGTGGTCCCGATGATAATGCGCCTCAGCGTGGCCGCCCGGAGGGATAACAATCAGGTTCAGGGAAATGCGCGCCGCACCCACGTTCTCGGCGCTGACACCGACATAATAGGGTAAGCCCTGCTTGGACATAGATTCCTCGGTAGCTCTCACCAGGGAAACACCCTCGCCTCGTTTAACTTTCATGACTCACCTCCTCAACAATGTCATCTGTCCTTTATTTATTCTACCATACACCTCTTTACGACACTCCTGTTTACATAACATTTCCTTCTTGACTATTCCCCTGTAAAAAGTATAATAAACCAAATTCTCTCGAAAATAGACCTTCACTTGTCATTCTGAACGTAGTGAATCCCGATGAATCGGGACAATTCCTCGCTGATACGGGGCATGTCGCTGCGGCGAGAGATTCTTCGTCGCTTCGCTCACTCTCCGAGTGAAACATCGGAGTCCGATACTTCGTTCGGACAGCATGACAGATAGGAGTATTACTTTCATACTTCAT
>JACVQG010000136.1 GCA_015661045.1 Dehalococcoidia bacterium
CCAGTTGATTACACCCCATGGCAAACGGCGGGCACTCGGCCAGTTTGATACCCTTCCCTGGCTCCGGGAGTCTATGCCACAGACAGTATGCTTAAATAATGCAGATGCCGGGGCAAGGGGTATTAAAGATGGCGATATGGTACGGGTGTACAATGACCGCGGTGTGTTGTCGCTTCCCGTAAAGGTAACCCAAAGGATTATGCCTGGAGTTGTGCTGATAGAGTCTGGCGCCTGGTACAACCCCGATAAGGACGGGGTTGACCGCGGTGGAAATACCAATGTGCTTATCAGCGACGAGCCGTCGGCAGGCGGGCATTTTTCCTATAATAATTGCCTGGTTGAGGTTAGAAAAGACACAGTAAGCTAACTTTTACAGGTAGGGTTCCAATTGTCGAAGGGGACCCGATGCATCGAGCCCTCCCCCTGTTCCCAGGGCGAACACACAGGTTCGCCCCTACGGGTTGTTGCGAATCTGTAAGGGTATCCGCGTCTAATAAAAAAATGTCGTTTAGTCAGATTGTCCGCACCCGGGTTTATTCAACTATTGTTGCCAAAAGAGTTTATCCCTTCCACCCCGGGGCGTCTGCAAAGTGTTCAAATCCGCCATGCCCGCAGTAATGATAAAGGCGGGACTGCACAGAGAAGAACCTGCTTGGATTGCGGGGGTCTGAGTTAAAGTGTTGATGTACGGTGTTCACTGGAATGAACACTACGTCATCCTTTTCCCACTCCCATCTAACCCCATCATGGATATCGTATCCCCTGCCTTCCAAGATATAGTGCACCTCTTCGCTCACATGCCGGTGTTTTCCTGAAGCCCCGGACGGCGGCAACTCCTGTAAAAAGGCATCAAACAGGAGCAATCCGGACGGAACATTGGGGTGGGCCAGGTATTTTAACCGGCCCATGGGTGTCTCCTCCCAGGAATGGTCTTTCGCTTTAATAATGCGGGGCGCTGCCTGCCGCCAGCTAATCTGATCGCCAAGGGTGCGCCGGTAAAAATCATAGTTATTTTTAGGTTCCCCCAGGAATGGTAAGGCGGTCCTGGCATCCATGAGCTTCTGCAAATTCGCATTGAACCCAAACCGTATTTCCTGGCCCTCTTTTGTCGTATAGCCCACCACCCGTCCCTGTTCATCCCGTAAAACCTGGGCGTTTTCAGGTGGCTGGTAATTGGGGTGCATCTCTATTTGTTCGGTGGACTGAATCCCCAGGAGGTCAAAAAAATCGGCGGGAGTGCAATAAAAAACTGATACCCAATTTTTTGAGTCATTACAGTGCTGGTGGATGCAGTAGGTGGGGACACACGCCAGATCGCCGGTCTCAAAGGGGAATTTCACTCCATCGTGTAGTTCGTAGCCTTCCCCTTCAATCACATAAAGCAGGGCTTCGTTATAATGGCGGTGTTTACCACCTTTGCCCATAGGAGGCAGGAGTTGCTTGGCTACAGTCATGCTTCCAACGGGCGCGTTAGCATAATGATGGCCGGGCCCCCAGTGAACATAATGTTTTCTGTATGCCTGAGCGCCCTGTTTCCATGGTACCTCTTTATCTTTAAGCACGTGGGGAAGGGCAGCCCGCTTCTCCCGATCCGCCTGCAAATGTAACCAGCCTTCCTCGTTGCTCCGCTCATAGACTACAGGTTCTGTTTCCTGATGCCGCTCCAGTTGCTTTTCCATAAATTCTTCTTACCTCTATTCCTGTCTCTGTCTCTATGATTTATTTGGTGGGTTACGCTTCGCTTCACCCACCCTACACTCTGTCTCTTTCCGTGTCTCTATTGCCGTCCCCATAGCTTGTTTAGCCACTGTTGCTGAAATAGTTTGGCAGCGTCATCGGTGTCCTCATTAGTAGTGAGAACAGGCCGCCTGGGTTTAATCCGCCCGGCTTCCGGGCGAAAGTCGGTGACATCCTTGCGGACGGAGCCTACACTGGCAGCTTTGGCCCAAACAGTCTGGCCCTCCGGCGATATGAACCAGTTAATGAACACCTTCGCGGCGTTGGGGTGAGGTCCACCGTTGATAGCTGACACCACCGTTAGGCTCATCACTGTGCCGTCGCGGTCTATGTTTTTAATGGGCGCCCCCTGGGCGATAAACTGGCTGTAGACCGAGTCTGTAGCTGAGAAGGTGATGGCGCGTTCACCCCTGGAGAGCATGGCGGCATCATCTGGATAGTTGCTGGAATACCTTATATCCTGTTTGTACAGAGCCTTAATATAGTCCTCATCTATCATCTTCTCCCTTAATAACGGGATAAAGATGTTAAGTAATCCAGCGCTGGTAGTCGGATTGGTAGCCAGCATCTTGCCTTTCCACTTTGGGTCCAGGTAATCTTTCCAATCCTTGGGTTCTTCTCCAGGCTTGACCAGGTTAGTATTAACCCAGGCGCCATAGGTAGTAAAGTTAAAGCCAATTAGATGTTTATCCTGCGGATCTAACCCCAGGATGTCGGCTACCCATACATTCTTATCTTGTAATGCCTGTAATTCGTTGGCTACGCCGGTTGTAAGGCCTTCTCCTTTAAGGAGCTTAACGTTAGCGGGATTGTTATCCATTACATCCCCTACGATCCCTCCAATGCGTTTTTCGGTGCGTAGCCTTTGGATGAACTCTGCCCCTTTCCCTGTGATAATATCAACGTGGATGCCATACCGGTCTTTAAAAGCCTGGCTCATGGCTAACCCAATATCTCCCGTAAGGTTATACGAATAAACCGTTACCATGCCTTCTTTCTTAGCCGCTTCCACAATTTTTGCCCAAGCGGCGTCTTGAGAAGTGGGAGGTGAGACGTTGGATGTGGGCGCAGATACAGGGGCAGGTAACGCAGGTGACGGAGGTGTGGCAGGAGTGGTGTTGGGGGAGCACGCCGCCATAATCATAAGCGTGATAAAGCCTATCGACATAAAAAGATAGCTTTTCATTAAACAACCTCCTTTTTTTACATCCAGTAGGGGCACAGCATGCTGTGCCCCTACTCTCATCTCCCATATCTATTTCGGGGCATCCTCCATATGTTCAAAACCACCATGACCCATGTAATGATAAAGGCGTGACTGCACAGATACAAACCGGGCCGGGTTACGGGTATCGGCATTAAAATGCTGGTGGACCGTGTTCACCGGCATGAATACCACATCGTCCTTATCCCAATCCCAACGTACTCCATCGTGGAAATCATATCCCCGTCCTTCAAGGATGAGGTGGACCTCTTCGCTGACGTGCCGGTGCTTCCCCGACGCTCCGCCCGGGGGTAGCTCCTGAATAAAAGTATCGAAAAGCAGCAAGCCAGAGTTGGTGTTGGGGTGGGAAAGGTATTTAATTCTCCCCATCCGCGTATCCTCCCAGGGCCGTTCATTACCCTTTATTATGCGGATAGCGGACTGCCGCCAGCGGATTTGTTCGCTGAGGGTGCGCACATAAAAGTCGTAATTGTTCCTGACCTCTCCCTGGAACTGGCCAGACTTCTTAGCATCCATTAATAGCTGCAACTCTTCATTAAGCCCGAAACGTATTTCCAGTCCCTCCGGTGTTTTGTATCCCACTACCTGCCCCTTTTGGTCTTTTAAAATCTGCGAGTTTTCCGGAGGCCGGTAGTTGGGGTGCATCTCTATTTGCTCTGTGGACTGGATACCTAAAAAATCGCAGAAATCGTAACCGGTGCAGTAGAAGACATTGACCCAGTTTTTTGAGTCATTGCAATGCTGGTGTATGCAGTAGGTGGGGACGCATACCAGGTCTCCGGCTGCAAAGGGGTATTTTACACCATCGTGCATCTCGTAACCTTCCCCTTCCACGATATACAGCAGGGCCTCGTTGTAGTGACGGTGCTTGCCCCCTTTACCCAACGGCGGCAGGAGTTGCTTGGCTACGGTCATGCTGCCGATAGGGGCAAGGCTATAACGATTGCCGAGACCCCCGTGGGCAAAGTGCTTTCTGTAGGCCTGGGCGCTTTGTTCCCATGGGACATCCTTGTCTTTTTTAACGTGAGGTATGGCTGCCCGTTTCTGTTTATTTTTTTGCTCCCGCAGCCAACTCTCCTCCGAGCTTCGCGCATAGATGACTGGCTCTGACTCGGGTCGTCTTTCCGATTGTTTTTCCATAATGCTCGCTTTCTATTCCTTATTTATGTCCCTATATTCCTACGAAAATAACGATTGGTATATGTAGTTGCCCGATTTATCGGGCTGACATTGCCTCATGAATCAGGCAACTACGTGTGCCGGCCACCGCGCATTTTCATACTTCGTGGTGCCCTCTGCAAGAGGGCGTGGATGATTGCCTCGAAAATAGACAAATTCCCGATTGTCGTAGGGTCAGGTTTTTAACCTGACCGCCCGGCGGGCGGGTTCGAAACCCGCACCTACATTAAAAAATACCTCTTTTTATCATTCGTGGGAGTCCCGATAAATTGCCCCTCCCTCTAAATCTCTCCCCTAATGGAGCGAGAGGGGATTCTCAGGAAATAAAACTCCTCCGGACCTGTCGGGTCTCCCCCTTTTTCAAAGGGGGAGATTAAAACCTCTCCCTTTCTTAAATCCCGATTCATCGGGATGAGCTTGCCGAAGGGGAGATTGATAGGGATTTACTATGAAAGTAAACATCCTTATTTTCATCTTTATCGGTCCCGATTTTTCGGGATGGGTGGTTTCCCGGCTTACGCCCGCGCTAAAATCTTGCGGGGGGCGGTTTTTGAAACCAGGTCTGTTATCCGGGCTGCTGTTTCAACTTTCTCCAGGTTACGCACAAGATTTATTAACGTATCTACTTTGTTACGCGGCAAGGCGGTGCTGGCACACTGGTCGAATTTCTTAATTATGTCTTCCCGCGGCCACTCGATACCCATTTCAGCTTTGCCCTGGCAGAAAAAGGATGAAAGACTCTTCCCGTTCTTAAGTTTCACCGTAACCCTGGCTGCCAGATTACTGGCTCTGTCTTTCTCTGGCAACAGGTCCTTACGGGGATGGAGTTTCACCTTTAGCCTCATTTCGTGCACAGCGGGGTCAAG
>JACVQG010000137.1 GCA_015661045.1 Dehalococcoidia bacterium
CCTTCGATACAGGGTTGAACAAGATGAGTGAAAGATTTAAGGATTATGCAAAGGTGAAATCTTCGTTCTAAGGGTTGAAACTGTCCGTTTCATTAAGGGACCTAATATATAGAATACCAACGGTTAATGGTTCATAGCCGTGGCATTACTTCTGAATTGACATTCTTATCCTGCTCAAAATGTTCGCCAATTCAGTTCGTTTACCTAACGCGAAGCATACTTCCCATAACAAAGCTAACAGCATGTCAGCCCGTCTCTGAACGGTGAAGGCGTCTAACTTACTTGCAACTTCCGACATAAGACGGATATTCAGAATGGAGAGCTCGTTCCGGTCTTGCCCCACTGCATTAAGCAGTTCAAAGATACGGTCATGTAAAAATTGCGGGTCTATCTTGCTGAGGGATGTTCTGAATACGAGCAGTAGTGTCTTCAGCATTTCCTTGTATTCATCAACAAACGCGAACTCGGATGTGAGTGAGATGTCTCATCCCTACACCCGGCATCTTGAGCCTCTTTGTCAGTTCGGCCATAATGCCCGGTGCCGTTAAATTCAACGACTAATCGCAGGAGGGCATTACTACCGCAGAGAGCGAAATCGAAGTGACCGCCCCAAAGAAGTTTTGCTTCTTGGCGAGTCCACTCCCATCCTTTGATATCAAGAAATGCTTTGATTTCACGCCCCTGAAAGTAGCGGAAAGGAGGTAGCCATATTTCCTTAACTGTCTTCTCAATCTCACTCTCTTGGAATCCGAAGTCGGCATGCTTCTTTAGCTGTCCCTTTTTTCTGGCCACTTCATCCAGTAGCTTCTGCAGTTCAGTACCGCCCTCGGGTTCCAGCCTGAGAATTCGCTCTTCAATTCTTCCTATCGTATTTGCAACAGCCCATTCACTTATCACTCTAACATACGCTACCTCAAGACGTGATGGTACTCGCCCACCATGCTCATCTTGATAGCATGCGACTTCTGAATCTACATCACTACTTAAAGCCCAAAAGAGCGAGTAGTACATTTCAGCTATTTTCTGGCGAACATGGAGCGGGTATCCCAGAATATCCAGCTTATGATTGAAGTTAAGAAAGTCCAGAGTGATTGCTGCATGGAATTCGTCTTTGTTGTCCTCATCTACTGGAATAATGAGCCCATCTCTAAAGAGGTCACGGACCTCAACTTCGGTGAGCAACCTATTTGAGGAGATCGCTCTTACGAGGTCTTCTTTCGACATTAAATTCTGGTGGTCATCATGGAGAAGCATCTCACCTGCCGCCACCGCCTTAACGAGCGATATTAGTACGTCTTGTCGTTCGTTCACCCTGTAACTCCTCGCTTAGAGATTTTACTAATACCTCAACATATATAGCAAGGGCAGAGTTCTCTCCGTCATTAGCCCGGTAAAAACAAAGCTCCCCGGGCGGTGCGCTAACGACAGGTCTCCCCCTTTTATCTTCCCTTGAACTGGGGTTTTCGCTTCTCCAGGAAAGCTTTTATCCCTTCCTTCATATCTTCGGTGAGGAATAACATGGACTGCGCGCGGCACTCAGCTTCCAGTGCGGTAGATAGGTTCATGGTTAAGCCTTGATAAACAGACGTCTTGGCGGCAGCCACCGCCAGGGGTGGAGCATCGGCCAGTTTACGGGCCAGTTGCTGGGTGGTGGACTCCAGTTTATCCGGCGCCACTACCTGGCTAACCAGACCCAACCTCTCCGCCTCGCGGGCATCGAAGACCCTGCCGGTGAGTATCAACTCCATAGCCTTGCCCATGCCAATAAGACGGGGTAACAAATAGGTGCCCCCATAATCGGGTTGAAGGCCGATATTGACAAACACCTCACCGAAGCGGGCTGCTTCGGAAGCAATAATAATGTCACAGGATAGTACCATGTTCATTGACCCGCCAACTGCAGGCCCGTTTATTGAAGCTATAACTGCTTTTGGCATGTTCCGGATCGCCATTACTGTACGGGTTACCGGCCCAAAGAATTCTTTAATGTCGGCAGGGTTTGTCATGGTAAAGATGGCCCCGGTAAGCACCACACAGCGCACCGACTTGTCCTGTCCGACATCCTCCAATGCCTGGGGTATTTCATGAACCATTTTGGGGCTAAGGGCGTTCATCTTGTCGGGGCGGTTTAATGTAATAGTGGCTATACCAGCCTCTTTTTTAAGTAGCAAGGTCTCGTAGTTCATATTCCTCCCTTTATTACCTTTTTAAGACGTTTTGGCAGCGCCAACCTTTTCCAGGGCAGCTTTAACAGTCGGGAACTGGTCTATATCCGTATGGGGCAGGAACATAGCAGCCATAAGCTCGTTCATGAATGAATTATCGGTGATAAGCTCCATATAGGTCATCTTGCCCGCTATCTCTTCCACCTTATCCCGTGCATGTTTAGATAATAATACATTATAGGCTCCCCATAAGGAGGTATTGCCCAGGAACTTAAACCGCTCCCATGGCAGGTCGGGAAGCAGGCCAATTTGGATGGCTTCCTCTATATCTATGTGCTGCCCGAAGGCCCCTCCGATAAGCACCTCTTCTATATCGGTTAGGTTTATCCCCAGATTACGAGCCATTACAGCCATGCCAGCGTAGATAGCCGCTTTGGTGCGGATGAGGTTGTTTATATCGACTTCGGTCAGAACGATGTCCTGTCCGCTATCTGATTCTGCAGCCCAGGCCAGTACATACTCGGCCCCATGGTCGCCGCGTCGGACTCGGGAACTCTCGCCCATAACCTCCTGGACATAGGGTGCTTTTATGCGGCCCGAACGGTCAATTACTCCGGTAACCAGCATCTCCGCTAAAGCGGTTATCATTCCAGAGCCACAAATACCCCGGGGCAGTACACCGCCGATAACCTCCAAAGTCGGCTCCAGTGTTTTGGAATTTATTCTAACCTCTTCGATAGCGCCGGTGGTTGCCCGCATACCATTTCGAACGCCAGCCCCCTCAAAGGCAGGTCCAGCGCTACAGGCACAAGTGGTCATCCACTCCGAGGTTCCCAGAACGATTTCTCCATTGGTTCCCACATCCATGAACAGTGTCAGCTTATCGGTCTTGAACAAACAGGAGGCCAAAACGCCGGAGGTTATATCTCCTCCCACATAGGCAGCTACCGCCGGTAGACAGTATATCGAGGCTAAGGGGTTGATATTTACACCCACCTGGGCAGCAGTTACAACGGGAAAGCGGCTGGCCGTGGGAACGTAGGGTTCTTCCCGGATAGACCTGGGTGGCAAACCGAGAAAGAGATGGGTCATAGTGGTATTGCTGGCCGTGACCATCTGATAGACCTGTTTAGTATCGAAGTTGTGTTTCTGTGAAAGCTCCTTGAGCAGGTCGTTTATGGCTTCGACTACCAGACGCTGTAATTCGGCCAGGCCGCCCTTTTCACTATAAACGATGCGGGAGATGACGTCTTCCCCCCTGGAAATCTGCTTGTTGCGCGTTGATACCCGTTCGATTGTCCGTCCGGAACGTATATCCACCAGGTCCATTACCACGTTGGTTGTGCCAATATCCACAGCAATTGCGAATAAAGGTCCTTCCGTCTTGCCTGGCTGGATGTCTATAAGGCGGGCCTCGCCTCCCCTGTCATACATATCCAGGGTTAAAGTTACCTGCCATTTGGACTGGCGGAGCGTTTGAGCCAGCCGCTGAAGAAGTGGCAACTCAATGTAAAGCCGTTCAATGCTGTGTTCTTTGGACAAAACCCGCTGGAGTCTATCCACATCAGTAAAGGCATCATCCAGACTCGGTGGTGGTAGCTCAAGGAAAACCTGGCGAAGAGCCGGGTAACGGGGCCAGTCGCACTGTACAGAGGCGGCGGTTTTGGTCCCCGCCCGTTCCTCTACGACCTTCTCCCGCTCTTTCCGTGGAGGGACCCCCAGAACAAGGTCGTTCTTAATACGGGCTACACAGGCCAGTACCCAGCCTTCTTGAAGCTGTTTAGGCGATAGGTGAGGATTTTCCCGATGGCTTACCTCGCCACTCTCTACCCGCACCACGCAACGGCCGCAACGCCCCTGAGCGCCACAGGGGGTATCGATAAGGATACCGGCTTTAGCGGCGGCATCCAGAAGAAGAGTCCCCTCGGGGACAACAACAGATTTACCCCCGGGCTGAAAGGTTATTTCAGGCAAGCTGGCCCCTCTACCTCCCCTAGTTTTTCCAGTTTTGCTTCAGGAAGCCGCCTACATCCACTGCTTCACGAGGCCCAACCATTATCTTCCAGTCTGGCAGTTCTTCCTCCAGTTCACCTCGGAGTACAGCTACGTGGCCCGGGATAACCACATTCCGGTGGTTCACATTATCGGCAACCTTGAAATTCTTGATTGTCTTGGCAATCTTCTCGGCGTCAAATTTTCCAGCGGCCCAGGAGGTCAACACCGATAGTCCCTCGGTATCGCAGACTACCAGCCAGGAGGCCCAACCAGCGGCTTCCAGCTCTCCGGCGATAGCGAAATACGTAAGAGAGAAGTTGGTGGTTACACAAACCGGGCTGGTGGGTTTGGGTGTGCCTATCTGAATAATACCAGGTGTCACCTGTATGGGTTTTTGCGGGTCGGTATAGATATTCAGCCGCATGGTGAGCAAGGGATAAACCATCGCCGGGGAAAAGTGGTCCAGGACAACTATTCCGGCATACTTTGCCACTTGCTGGCCCGCAAGCATGGCTTCCAGGTCAACTGAAGCGGCGCCTTCCCCCGGGAAGGTAATTATAGGATAGCCCAGCGGGCGGAAGTTCTTTTTTAAAGCCAAACGGCGTATTTGAGTTAAAGTAGTCAGTGAGGTCCCGAAGTCTCTGGCGCCGGGGTCGAGAACTATTTCCTCGATACCTTTTTTGTTTATCTGTTCTGCCAGAGTAGCCAGTTCACTAAGACCGTCGCTGGATGTTACCGCTATGGGGCACTTGTTCTTGACTGCCAGATCGGCCATCTTTTCCCAATTGTCTTTATTAGCAGCGTATATTAAGGGTTTACCAGGGGTAGCCTTAGCCAGAGCAGCCTCCATAGCTGCCGGGTCCTTGGATATAAGAATTAATGGCAGGTCGGTCTTGCTTTTGACTGCTTCTACCGTTTTGGCGAATGTAGCAGCATCATTCGAGGCATTCTCAATAGCAAAACCATCCATAGCTAAAAACCGCCCTACCCGCTCAACCTTATATTCAGCAATGGCTTGTACCTCCTGAAGTATGCTATCTACAGGAGTCGTATCCTTAAGACGGTAAACGAAGCCAGTCGGGTGGAAGAAGGTTTTCTCGTGTCGGAACATTACCGTTTCGTTACCAACTTCGATTTTTTTGCTATCCCCGCCGATTGTAACCAGTTGGATAGGTGGCCTTCCCGCTGCTTCCAGAGCTGCCCTGGATTCGGCTGAAAGGTCGGTACAGATTGTAATATTTACTGTCTTCTGCGCTACTTTCATGGCAAAAGCTAAACACGTAGGAAAACCGCATTTCTTGCAGTTGGTTTTAGGTAGGTATTTGTAGATTTCTATTCCAGTAAGCGCCATCGGATTTATTATCCCCCTTATGCAAAGAGTTTATTTATAGCGACCTTTACATCCTCGACGGTCTTTGGATGCCTCAGCACTATGATGTTAGCGCCGGCATTGAGCAGTCCCATAGCTGTTAGTTTTTCCCAGATAATCGCCCGTTTCTCTTGATCGCCCCAGGTAGCCGGAACTCCGGCGCTAGCCTTGGATTCCTTCTGCCTCCAGGACTCTTCGCCCACGGTGCAGATCATTGGCATAGCAGTCATTTTATCCCCCATCAGGGCGGTAATCCTTAAACGCTCCATAACTGAGTAGGTGTATTCCAGGCCGTATCCCAGAGCGCCCGTCGTGGGGTCCATTAATATAGAATCCATAGTTAACCCCAGGTCGCTGAGGAGTATATTCAACTGTTTGGCCAGGTTCATATCTATAGGTGTCTTGGCAATGGCCACATGGCCGTCGGCCAAACAAGTAGCGCCAATCGTGCGGTAGTTCTTATCGAAGCAGTCGCCCAGGGCCAGCCTTTGTCCCCGGCCTGCTTCGGAAGCAGCAACTAAAACCTCGTTATCTTTTTCGGCGACTTCCGGGCCCAGAACAATTACAGGTAAATCTACGGCGCCCAGGATATCGGTGACAACCCTCTTAGCATGTTCGGCCCCTGTGTTGCCTTCCTCCGGATGAGCGCTCCGTAATCGGAGAGCTATGGCGTTGGCGCCATATTCAGCCGCCTTTTTAGCCCAGGCTACAGGGCTTTTGAGAACGTCTCCCCAGGCTTTCACCAGCGGTTCTGCCCAATTCGGCGGTGTATAGTCCAGGACCTCGATTGCTATAGCCGGCCGGTGAGGTACTGTTCCTTCAAATTTTAGGAAAGGAAGGGTGTTATCACCCCCAACAATAAGTTCCTTGCGTCCGCCAACGCCCCCCAGTTTAACCTGGTGGACCTGGCCGTTCCACTTTTCCACCGGTATTTCCACTACGGGCATACTGCTCCTTTCATAATCACAAAACAGGGCCGATGTGTCGGCCCTGTTAGTTCCTATATTTAGTTTCCTATTGAATCATCTGATCCATTCCCAGAGCTGGATGATTTTTTTGCTGGAGCCAGGGTACTAACTCCTCTACGGTTGTACATATGGAGCCATCGGCGATCTTGTCCATAATGTCGGGGACGCCCTCCCTCTGGCATGTCTCGGCAAGCTCCTCGGCCATTTCTTCCTTTAGATTCTTGGACATCCAGACCACCCGTCTTATGCCGCCTTCTTTGGAGATGAACTTCTTGCTCAGCACATAATATTTGCCGTGGCCCATCATACCTGGTGTCTGGAGGCCGCCGCCTACGGTGCTCATAAGACTGGTGAATGTCATGCCGCAAGG
>JACVQG010000138.1 GCA_015661045.1 Dehalococcoidia bacterium
TGAACGCAAAGGGGGCAGCGGGCGCCGCGGTAGCCGCCGTGGTGGGTGAAGCTGTGGGACGGACTGGCGTTGGTGTAGCCGCTGGGGTAGGCGACGCAGTTGGGCGGTTCGGCGTCGGGGAGGCCGTTGGAGCAGGCGTAGCAGAACCAGTCGGTGTTGGTGTGTTCTTAGCCGGTATTGCCGGTGTGCTTTTTGGCTCCTGGGTGCAGGCAACGACAGTGCTGAACAGCGCCGCTGCTACGATACACTTCAGTGTGGTAATCCATCCGGATATGATAGTGTTTCTCACCTTCATCATTTCCCTTCAGCGGAGGTAAACGCTGATTCCTTAAGGACATCCACTAGAGCCTTAATGTCCCCCGCCCCCTGGATTCCTTTATCATCAGTAAACTTCAACCCGATCTCCGCCACCTCCTTGGCAAAGTCCAGGTCTGAGGGAGTCTCCTGGCCCAGACGCTCGATGAACTCCAATCTCTCCGATAACCTGCTTAACCTCCCGGCATTCTGGGAACGTGCTACGGTAAAAGCAGCACGTGACCCGGTCTGCATCTGGTTCCACAGTGTTTGGGCTCGGGTTGTATCGCCCAGGCGGATAGCCTGGGCCACCTCTTGCATCTGTGTAAGGGTATCCTCCGCGTGGTGGAGCACACCTCCCCGCCTGCCGGAGAGACCCTGGGCAGCATTCTTCACCCGGTCTTTGGCATCCTGGAGTTCAGCCACGTACTGAGCGCCACCCGTATTTACTGCCTGCTGGAAGGCGCCAAAGCTCCTGGGCTGCTGTGCCAGTTTTGCTACTCCCACATTATTCGCGGCAGCGGTGCTTCGGGTGACCTCTCTCTGTATGACATCTTTAAGACCCTGGGTCTTGTCCACACCATAGGCGCCTCGTTGCAGCGCATCGGTATTCAGGCCAACAAAATCAATAAGATTGCTTACGGTTTCCAGAGCGGTGCCTGCACTGGCGGTCGCCTCTACCCCCAGATAGTTTTCAGAGACCTGTTTGATGGTCTTTTTAAGCTCCTCTTTGACCGGTTCAGTGAGTTTGTCGAGCGCTGCTTGAACGGCTGTGTTTCCTGCCGCGTACGCCACATCACCGATCCGCCCTTTGATAGCGTTAGCCACGTGAATCTGGAACGCTTCCCATTGATATATGCCGTCAATCATAGCTGCGCCGCTTTCCGTTTGGTACAGCTTCCACCCTAGCTCGTGGATTTTCAGACCTCTTTGCAACGCCTGCTGGAGTGTGGTCTCCGCCGTTAGTCCCAACCTCTGCGCCACCCCCAGTTTGGCTACCCTTCCCAACTGGGCCGAAGGACCGAAGGTCAGGAAGGTGTCCCAGGCGGAGAACTGTTTGGAGGCGAAGTCGGCGACATCCTGCTGCAATATCTCCGTATCGAAGTATTGACGGCCCAGGTCTACGTTAAACTGGGTCTTGTCCCCCCGCCTGATGGCATCCACATCCACGTTTTTAAAGGCATCGAACAATACTTGCCGCAGCTTTCTGGCATGTTCCTCGGACAGATCCTTTCCATACTGCGCCCGTACAACCTCTTGCATCTTGCCCGGCGTCATGGACTTCATCTCTTCGAAGGTAATACCCCTGGCACGCAGTTCTTCGGCGAACCTGATGCCGGCGACTTGAGCCGCCGCCTCGTCTATGTTAAGAGATGCCACCTGTTGGGCGAAGTCGTAGTACCCGGCTATCCCCCGCACCGATTCCCCAATCCCTGTGGTGAACAGGTCTATGATAACTGCCCCAACCCCCTGCTCGCCGTGGCCGTTAAGCTTTTCATTGAGGAGACTTGCATTCACCGTTTGCTCCTCAGCTAACCGGTCTCGAATTCGGGACAGATACGATAGCTCGATATCCCTAATGAGCTGTTTAGCCACTCCGTTGTCCTTGTCCCGCGCCAGCGCCAGTTGCGCCGACTCCAGAGCAAGCCGTGTCTTCCCGTCCATAAGCTGCCGGAAGGCGTTCCCCACCAGGACCTCTGTGGCAATGTTATTGTCGTTACGGTACTCCTGAAAGAGTTTGTCGAACGCCTCCGTATTCCCCGAGCGTAGCACCAGCGTCATCCGGAGAAGTTTAAGGTCGCTGCGATAGCCCAGGAGGGTGTCTCTTAGTTCCTGCCTCTGGCTGTACGAGACGAACTGAGAGTCTATGCCGTCAAGGATCTGAGTCAGGCCGGACGTCCGGGATTCAAAGCTTTCCAGCAGCTTGGCCATCTCTGCCTTAAGTTTTGTTATCTCAGCCTGGTACGGGGATCTCTCCGACTCCGGGGCTTTTGCCAGAATCTCGATCATCTCCTGGGCATCCCTCAGGCGCGCCAGGATGACGTCAGCATCCTTGAGCAGTGGCGCCATATCCCGTTCGAGCCGCTTTCGTAAAGAAACGTAGTCCACCAGGTTCTGGGCGATGGCCCGCTCCAATCGCTCCCGCTCCGTTTCCGGGCGCTCCGGTCTCACCGTCGGAATTGGACGCTGTGTTGTTGCGGTAGAGGGAGCTTGCGGTGTGGCTGGCCTGGCGGGAGTAGTCGGAGGTGTTGTAGCACGAGGGGTAGGAGTAGCGATTTCCGGGACCTCTAGCTCGTATACCCACTGGACCACACAAGCAGTTTTACACTGTTCTGCCAGCGCCGTGACAACCGTCTTGACGCCCGTTCGCATAGGCATATAAGAGATACCACTCATCTTCCACGGCTTGGCGCTCGCCGGCTGATCCCACGAGACACCCAGAGAAAAGGAACCAAAGTAGTTGGGACTCGACCCGAAAATCAGTCCACACGATGGCGGGAATCCTCCCCCGACCAGACGGGAGCTGCTTTTGTAAGTCCCCGATGCCTGTAGCTCCGGGGGGTTATCGGACTGGAACTGAGCGGGGGGCTTATCAAACGTAAACGCACAGGAATAGAACTCGTCCTGGATTACCCTGGTGGGATTATTAAAGTCACGGTCTACACGCCTCCAACTAAAGGTGATAGCTCCTGCGGAGACTGTAGCTTGCTGAGTGATGGTCCTCTTCCAACTATACCCATCCGTACTCTCGTGCTCGCTGATGAGAGGCGCGCCCCCCGGGTTGATCTTAGTCTCGACCAGAATCCACTTACCCGTACGGGGCTGTTGGGCGAAGGCAGGCGCAGCTAGCGGCATAAAAAGAAGGCCGATAATCAGGGCTAATACAAACTTCCGAAACATCCGGTTCGTTCCCCTTTGCAACAAGTTAAGAGAGATATATAAAATCTAGTATATGGATTATATCTGTAATGTCAAATTGAAGGCTGCACGTGCATACGGCGTCTAGCTTAAACGCATAAACTATTGCCGGTGAAGAGGCTTATGTCCTGTTCAACAACATCAACATGTACGAGGACGCTTTAACCGTTGCCCGACTGGTTTTTAAAACCTACAGATAATACAAGATAATCGTATTACACTGTGAGAAGGTTTAGCTATAGAGGAATTCATCCCACCTGATGTTGGGTTAAATTTGGAGAACAAGGTAAGAAGTAATAGCTAGAGGTTGGTAGTTCTACAAACTACTTTGAACTAAGAGTAATTTAGTGTAGCTACAAATTTACTTTATACACGCATGTTGGGATACGCTTTCTCAATGTCCCATAATAAACAGATTGGGTCACCAGGGCCAAAGAGGCCATGGGTGTTCTTGTTCGCGAATAGCGGCGTTCCTTGGATTGCAACTTCTATGGTAAACTTACCCCATTTAGCCAACCGCCGTGGTTCCCCCTTTTTGAAATAAAATAATCCGTTGTGAGCAGCTGCATTTCTACAATGACGAAGGAACTCCCATAGAGGCCCGTTGTCATGATATTGTGCCGTTGTTTCATACGCAAGAATTAGGACACTTGCAGATGCCATTATTGCTAAACCTAGCGTATGGTTGGTGAAAGTCCGTATGTGGCTGGGGTCAGTCACGAGCACCGACGCGATTTCATCAGCATCAATCTTTATGGAATTACCTTGAAACTCAGACTTCAGGGCTAGGGGTTCAGGGAATTGCGTTGGCAAGCTATTTAACAAAGTAGCATATTTTGGAAACTCCTTGATTTCCTTCTTCACCACCTCTCCAGGTGCCACTTTTAGCTTTACGATGAGTCCCCGCATTAGTAATTCAGATATACCGTGTAATGAAGCGAGGTAATTCAATACGAGGGGATAAAACGGCTTGTCTTTATCAAAGTAAACCAGCGGCGTGCTTTCTATCATAACCTAATATACCTTTTTCTGGCACTGTCCCTTCCACCTTTGTGAAGGAGCAATTCTAAGAAAGTGTTTGCTACGATAGCATTTTAGCAGGTCTTGGCATCCGAATACAATGAATTTCCATCACAAATAACTGCCATTTTATTATCCAGAACAAAATTGTATAGTAGTCTGTAGCCTCAAGTTTCAAAACTCTATTCTCCAGGCTACCGCCTCCCTGTTTTCCCACGCCCCGGCCTACGTACGGCCCATACTATCGAAAAAACCAGTAGAGCAATAACTACTATCAGCATAACCAAGATGAACGCTGCAAGCGCCGCAGTAATAGCTAAAGGCGCCAGTACCAGCTTCAATAGCGGGTGTCTGGGGTTAACCTTTACCCATAGAGAGCGGGTAACCGACTCTCCTTTGTGGAGGTAGATTTTGGTAACTTCTATACTGCGGTTGGTCGGCCTTTGCGGTTCTTGTGGAACCAGACTGTTATCTTGTTTCATCTTCAAATCAAGCGGGCGAAACTACATCCGTGGCTACTTTTGCACCGTCACAACCATGAAAATATAGCTTGGTAATGCCCTCACCTCTTCAATGGGGGTATATAGTATATAGTAGAGACACGGCATGCCGTGTCTCTACAACCCACCTTCCCTACTTCCCCTTCTTGGGCTTGCGGGCCTTCGGTTTACTATTCTGGACCTTGATCTTCTCCACCTTCAAACGTCCCTTAACGCGAAACCACGACGGTGTACGAAAACCTGTCATCTCTCCGACGGTGTACGAAAACCTGTCATCTCTCCCTCTCTATCTCATCCTCTGCCTGAGTTCCTTCAAAAATTCCAGAATATCTCTTTCCTTATTCCTCATTTTCCGTGCCTGCCCCGGCAATACATGGTCATATCCCAAAAGATGAAGCGTGCCATGTACTATAAGGATAGCCAACTCTTGCTGGACAGAGTGGTAGTGTTCCGAAGCCTGCCTGACAGCCGTAGGATATGAAATTACTACCTCCCCCAGATGAAGTATACCGTCGGGTGGACTAACAAACTCCCCTCTGCTTTCTTCTGTAAGGGCAAAAGCAATAACATCGGTGGGGGCATCTACCTGCCGGTATTTACGGTTAATCTCGTGAATCCGTTCATCGCTGGTAATGACGAGGCTTACTTCGGCATAGGCAACCTTTTCCATGCCCAGAGACTCTTCTATGACACGTTTAAGCCAGGTCCGCTTTACTTCCGGGCCGTACGGCCTGTCTATTTTAATAGCGATATCCCAGGTCATAGGTTTCATCTGCTCCCAAAAATAGATCCTATTTCCCTCTCCCTCGACGGGAGAGGCATAGGTGAGGGTGAAAATGCGATAGTGCCAAAATTTACCCCTCTCTCTAAATCTCTCCCCCGATGGGGCGAGAGGTTTTATACGCTATTTTCTATCCTTCATTGTGCTTCCCGATGCCGACAGGTCGGGACAACTGGGCATAGTTGGTTCCCCAGCACGATGTTAACGCAGAGCCATTCAAGCGTCAAGTCAACGGGCTTGTTTAATATTTCACAAGATATTAGAATGTTGATGGAGCCGTTAATGCAAAGCAATGTATCCTTTGCCCTTCTCTTAACCCTGCTGTCCGGGCTTTCAACCGGGATAGGTAGCATAGC
>JACVQG010000139.1 GCA_015661045.1 Dehalococcoidia bacterium
GTCATCTACGGCGCAGGCGCTATCGGAAGTTCGGTTGGAGGCCACCTGGGGCGTGCCGGGCACGATGTGGTTTTGATAGGCCGTCCGGGCAATGTTAAAACCATCAACGAGCAGGGGCTGCGCTTAGTCACGCCCGCCGGTACCCACATCTTACGGTTGCCGGCGGTTACCAGTCCGAACCAGATTAACTTTAGTCCAGACGATGTCGTTTTTTTATGCGTAAAAGGGCAGAATACCGAAGAAGCTCTCCATGACCTGTTAGCAGTGACTAAAGATGTAGCCATCTTTTGCTTTCAAAATGGAGTGCGTAACGAGGAGATTGCGGCCCGGTATTATGCACGGGTGTACGGGGTAATGATCAGGGCAGGGGCCGTTTTCCTGGCCAACGGCGAGGTTATCTCCCGCCGCGATCCGCCGGGTTCACTGGTCATCGGACGCTACCCGCAGGGGACCGACCAGTTGACTGAAGATGTGGCCGTAAAGCTGCGGAATTGCGGGTATTCGGTAGTGGTTACAGCGGACGTCATGCCCTATAAGTGGGGTAAACTGGTGACCAACATAGCCAATGCTGTAAGAGCTATCACCGATTCCAAAGGGGAAGAGGTTGACTTTATTTCACGTGCTGTAAGACAGGAGTTCCGCAGTCTACTTACTAAGGCCGGTATTCGCTGGGTCTCCCCGGCTGAACCGCCGGGAGAGCGTCTGGAGATGACTGCACCGTCAGGTAGCGGCACGGACCCTGAATCACAAAGTTCAACCTGGCAGAGCCTGACCCGCCGGCAGGGCTCAGTAGAGACCGAGTTCCTCAACGGGGAGGTAGTGCGGTTAGCTAAAAAACTCGGCGAGCAAGCGCCGATTAATGAAAGCCTCTTGCGGATATGTAAAGAGATGGCCGATAACCGCGAACCACCCGGCAAATACACCCCAAACCAGTTGCGCTCACTCCTGGGACTATAGTTCTTGATCCACCATCAAACAGGTTGGAGATAGCCGCAATGTGTCTCCTGACTCAGGCTATTTTTAAAAATCTGTAATCCCGAACTGTCGGGACAAATGGTTAAATGGAAAGGGTTACAGAGATCTGCGATTCTGGAACAATGAGGTCTTTACGAATATCGAAGGTATGTTGGAGATAATGAGGCAGGCTTTAATTAAATATAGTTCCCCTCTTTTTAATTCTCTCCCCGGAGGGGCGAGAGAAGTTACCCCTCCCCCTCGAAAGAGGGAAAGGGTGCGCTTTACCTGGCTACCGGCAACGTGAAAAAGAAGGTTGATCCCTTCCCTGGCTCCGATTGTATCCAGATACGTCCGCCATGCGCCTCTACCATAGTCCGGCAGACTCTAAGCCCCAATCCGATACCATGTATATTACCCGTAAGTTTTGTTTCCAGGCGCTCAAAATTGCCGAAAAGCCGCGCCTGGTCGCTGAGAAGTATCCCTACCCCCTGGTCGCTAACCGCGATGACCACTTGATTGTTCTCCTGTTTTGCGTATAGCTTGACTTCCCCACCCCTGGGAGAGAATTTAATGGCGTTATCAACCAGGTTATGAATTATTCTTTCCAGTCTTAGCCGGTCAACCAGGACGGGAGACAACGCTGCCGGGAAATCAATAGTGAACTGGTGTATTGACGGCCTGTCCTTTAGCCTGGCCACTACGCTTCGAGCTACTTCAACGGCATTTACCGGTTCTTTTCGTAGTTCCAGGCGATTTGTTTGAGAACGGGATAGCTCCAGCAGGTTATCAACTATATCGGCAAGGACGTAGGCATGGTTTACGGCGTCGTCGATGAGTTCTTTAGCCTGTCCTGCTGAGACTCCCTCCATTTTGGCGACTGAAAGAGCTCCAATAATGACGGTCAGCGGGGTTTTAAGCTCGTGCGATACCATACCTATAAACTCATCTTTGAGAAGTTCGGCTTTCTTGCGCTCGGTGATATCAATAAGGGCTATATGAAGATGGTTATTGCCCGCCTGCTGGTTGGGGGTTCTCAACTCCAGATGGGCAAAGAATTTAATGCCATCGCCTCTAATCACCTCCACCTCACAGTCACCCATACCACCCTTCATGTTTCCGATGCACTCCTGGAAAACATCCCGGAACCTGGGACTCAAATATGTATTAAGCCGCTTACCCTTTAAGCTGGCACGGTCTGTACCCAGTAATCTCGTTGCTGTGATGTTGGTTTCCACAATAACGCCGTTTTTGTCCAGTGTCAGATATCCCACAGGGGCAAAATCATAGAGTTCCTGGTAACGTTGCCATGCCTCTTCTGACTCCAGCCAGAGCCTGCGGGCCTCTTCGCTCTGCATTTGGAGCTGGACCTGGTGAATCTGTAGCTCGTTTACCAGCCGCTGTATCTCGTCGGGTGACATCTCGGTCACCTTTGCCTCTGAACTGGCCACCTTTTGTTCTGCCATCCGGCGGAGCATACTATTACTTTGCAGTCTTTGTTTCCGTGCCATTATCCAATCCTTTTTACTATGTTCTATAACCCCAAACAGCCATCCCTACCGAGGAACTCCAGAATGACACGTCTATCTGTCATCCTGGATCCCGACTTGTCGGGAGAAGGATCTCAGGGTCGGGGGCGTAACCCCCACTCCACCCTGAGTTTCTTCGTCCCGTGAACGGGACTCCAGAATGACAGGATGCAACAATGCTTACTTTTCGCCCCAACCTTCACTCAAATCTTCCAACTGCGGATTCATTATCTTTATAAGCTCCGTCTTTTTACTTCTAAGCATCCCTTTTATTTGCTTTTCTCTAGCAATTGCTGCGGTCACGTCATCAGTTGATTCGTAAAATACAAGTTGAGTAATGTTGTATCTTTTCGTAAAACCTTCAATTAGTTTGTTTTTATGTTCATAAACCCGTCTTTCAAGGTCATTTGTTACGCCAGTGTATAAAGTACCGGATTTATTCGACATGATATAAACGTAATATTCTTTGATTTGTTCGCCCTTATATCACCCAGTTTCTATTCTACAACCCCACAACCTTGATTTTTTC
Source organism: Dehalococcoidia bacterium (assembly GCA_015661045.1). Lineage (GTDB taxonomy): Bacteria > Chloroflexota > Dehalococcoidia > JACVQG01 > JACVQG01 > JACVQG01. The sequence continues at coordinate 3,013 of JACVQG010000139.1, forward strand.
GTCCCGTGAACGGAACGCCAGAATGACACGTCTATCTGTCATCCTGGATCCCGACTTGTCGGGAGAAGGATCTCAGGGACGGGGGGCGTAAACCCTGCTCCACCCTGAGTTTCTTCGTCCCGTGAACGGGGCTCCAGCATGACAATACGGTATACTCTTACTTTGCGGTCTTTGTTTCCGTGCCATCGGTGGGTCCTTTCTTGGATGCCAGCCCGGGGTTAGCAGGCTGACGGTTAGTAATATCATCAAAGGCTAAAAGGATTTTTTCGGTATCCGTTTGGCTATCATGCAAACACCTTGCGTTGAGCAGAAATTTCTTTAAACCAATAGTGGGAAACTCGTGCTCAACCATAAAACCATTAAACTCCCTGTGCCGGGGCAGGATTTCCTCCAGGAGCCTTCTCAGTTCGGGAATATCCCACTGCCGGTTGCCGAGATCGTAGACAAGCTCTCCTTCCGTTTGTTCAGGGGTTGTGTGGAACATCCGGGAAAATGCCCTGTTAACTGAAGTGACACGCAGGTCTTTATCCAGCATCAGAAATGGGTAGGGCAACGTATCGGTGACGCTTTTCGCAAAATCAAGAGCACTCTTAAGAGTCTCATTCAAGTCTTTTTGCACGTTGATATCCGTAAAAGTGAGCACCAAGCCGGCAATCGCATTCTCGATGGTGCGGTAGGGCATAAGCCGCAATAAAAACCACTTGCCATCGGTGGTCTTGACCTCCCGTTCTACAGGGATGAGGGTATCCAATACCTTTCTGGCATCTTCCACCAGGCTATCGTCCACCATATTAGAAGTTACGTGGGCCAGCGGTCTGCCTTCGTCTGTTGCATAGAGATTGAGCAGTTTGGTGGCTTCTACCGTGAATCGGACTACTTTCAGTTTGTCGTCCAGAAAAACCACTGCAATCCGGATGTTATCCAGGAGGTTCTTCATATCGTCACGGACATGCGTTAGCTCCTCGTTATTAGATTGACACTCGGAGTTAGTGGTCATCAGCTCCTCATTGATAGATTGTAACTCTTCCCGCGAGGTCTCCAGTTCCTCGTTGGTGCTCTGAAGCTCTTCCAGTGTGGACTGATATTCCTCGTTGGATGATTTGAGCTCTTCGTTCGAGGTCTCCAGCTCCTCGATGATTGTCTGAAGGTTTTCCCGGGTGAGCTTTAATTCCCGCTCAAGCTCAGTGTATTGCTCTTCAGGTATCCTGGCAGAACGCGACCGCCGGCCCTTCTTTAGTAAATCGGGAACACTCTGGAACGCAACCAGGAGCAGCGGCTCGGTAGCAGTATGCAGAGGTTGCACCGTAATATCAACTATCAACGTCCCGCCGTTATAGCCGACATGGATACTTTTATAGCTGACCACACTATTTTCGGCAATGGCCTTCCGGATGGTGGCAGTGAGGGGTGTACCCAGGCCTTCCCGCGCCATTTCCTGTATATTCCACCGTGGCTGGCCGGAGGCTGGCTTCAGGTACTTGCCGATTTCACCATGTATATATACTATCTCTTTGTTCCGGTTAACTACCACAGCCGGCGGCACATACACCGAACTGAGCAGTTTCTCCGCTATATCCGATAAGTTTTGTTGCAAAACCCGTTTTCCCTCGGCTATTTGCGCTCCTGCGTCTCTGGCGCCGGCAAACACCATTGGTACGTCGCTGTTTGCCCAATTGGGCAGGCCGACGGGGCGCCGGTTATAGATGCGCCACTTGCGGTCCAGCGCGGCGAACTGCTCGCCAAAATCGCCCACCGTTTCCGAGGTGCCCAGAAACAGGATACCGCCGGGATTAAGAGCATAATGGAATAGGGCTAACAATTTCCGCTGTGCTTCAGGCTTTATATAAATCAACAGGTTGCGGCAGACGAGAAGGTCAATCTTTGAGAAAGGCGGGTCTTTTAGTGCGTTCTGGTAAGAGAAAATGACGGCTTCACGAATGTCTTTCTTTACCTGGTA
>JACVQG010000140.1 GCA_015661045.1 Dehalococcoidia bacterium
TGGCGGTAGTGACAGCCGGCGTCCTGCCTCAGGCACCGACAGCCTCTCTTCAATTACCAGTTTCACCGCTTCCTCTCGAAACTCCTTGCTGTATCTTCCCTGTGGACCCCTTTTCAATCTGACACCTCCGTCTCCTTACTTTACCTGACTTTGGTGTCCGTTAATTCCATCCTACCTCACTTCTACAGGTAAATTAGACTAAAGTTCATCTGCCCAACTCAATAGGCTCACCCCGGCATTTTTCTCAGACCGGTATTCTCCACCAAGGAGGACGATACCTAGAACTCATCGATCTTCAGCTGAGAGAGTCTTCTCAATAACTTTCTCGTGGCCCGCTTCCCCATTAGCTACTCCGTAGATATCTGGGCGCTTCTTCTACCAATTCGATGTGCAAATATGTAAATCGTACTTTACAAATAGCGTATAGTATGTTACATTAATAGAAGAAAACCCTTAGGAGGAGAACCCATGAAACACAGGGTAACAGATAAGTCTATATACATTATCGCTGGCCTGGTGGCACTTTCTTGGGTCGTTGCCTCGATTCTTCTGGAAAATATCAAGGTGGGGCTAGTTTTTCGTATTCTTATCGGACTGGTGCCAGTAAGCCTTTTGGTTTTTCAGATAATTCTGGCTTTTCACTACGCGCGTGGACAGGACGAGGTACAAAAAAGAATTATTCTTGAAGGTCTAGCCATTGCTTTTTCGATTGCTCTCCCAGCAATATTTCTAATTGGCTTTATCATTAAGGCCGGCATAAACTTACCGTTTGGATTTATGGATGGCGGCTATTTTATGGAGGTAGCTCTACTCATAGGCTATGCAATAGCCTACAGGCGATACCAATGAAGAATAAACTTCGTGTTCTCCGGGCTGAATATGACTGGACTCAAGAGGATTTGGCTAAAAAGTTGGGGATATCCAGGCAGGCTGTAATTGCAATAGAGAAAGAAAAATATGATCCCAGTCTGCCCCTAGCCTTCAAAATTGCCCGGCTTTTCCAAAAGTCAGTTGAAGATATTTTCAGATACGAAGATGCAGGTGACAATGGTTAAGGCATGGACTGACATGGAATAAAGACCGCTTGATGGAACCATCAGTCTAAAGTTAAGGTATTAGCAACGTCTGGACAATTTCCGTCTACATTTTGTCCCCATCTTGTATACTTTACTCCAGCTAAGGAGATTCGAACTGCTATGAAAAACTGAAGGTTTTGGAAAAAGTTCTACCTTCCATCATACGCGACTCACAAAAATAAAACTCAAAACAGTTCTTCCACACCCCCTGCCAAAGGAATCTTGTTAACAAATCCCAACCCTATTTTGTTAACATGGAGCAGGTTAATCACCTTATCAGTCAAGCGGATAACCTGAGAGATATGACTAGCATCAGTCTACTTCCTTATCCTATTTTCTTGACACGTGTGTTATTTTCAAGGTATAAAGAGATTCTAAGGAGTGGGTTTATGTATTACTCAGTGTTTGGCTTTGTGTATCTTATAATTCAAATCGCGATAATTATTATGATTGTTCGCTGGTTGGTTAATCGCAACAGGTCTAAACCCAAGATTGCATCTAGAAAACAACGATTGACTAATACAGCCGAAACAGAAGGAGAGGTGCGTATGAAAGAGACGATGTTAGACCAAATGAATGCGGAACTTGAGCAGTCTGTACAAACTGATAAGACAGTCATCATAGTAGGAATGGTTATCAACGTAATAATGTTATTGGTTAATACTGGTGTAGCGGTCGCAGTGCACCAGCCTAAGGCAGGTCTAGCTATAAGACTCATCTTTTTCGTGCTCACTGCTTTCGTCATAGTTCTCAACGTAAGTGTTGGGTACGCATTGTCAATGGGCAAGAAGAGAAGGGTGAAGATTACAGAACGTCTTGAGAAGTTTTGGGAGGATGAAGGCCTAGGAAAATATCAGGATGCCTCTATTAGTCAAGGCTATGGGACAAGAGGTAACCTGTTCAATATCATCAGCTTGGCTCTGGGTGCAGTAGCACTCCTCGTCTCCCTAATTACATACTTCTTGGGTTCATCCTGACCATGGTGCTTTATAAAACTTCAGGCTATCCTGAAAGCTAACTAAGCTCGTATATCTCTGCACCATCTCCAGGGGCTCACATCTGCCCAGGCAATGTAATCCGCTTACACCAGTACACCAACTCACTCACCGCGGTAGGTTGACATCGCTAGTTATGTGTGGTATATTACTCAACTGGGGTGGTAGTATCGGATGGTCCCGGCTAGTAGCTGGGAAAGGAGAGCCATGATGTTAGGCAGATTCAAGTCTATGCAAAGCGAGAAGGGTTTTACTTTACTGACGTTAGCCATGGGCCTGGGGATTGTGGCCGTCCTCGGTGGCGCCATCACCATTGCCACCATCCAGGTGTTTCGGGGGGCCAGTTACAATCAGGTGGCGCTGGCGCCTTCCGCCGGGCAGTTCAAGCAGGTGGGCGGAAAAATCGGCACTGCCAGGGTGCAGATTGAGGAGCATCCCTACTCAGTGGTGGCCCTGTTTTCGAAGTACGCTATCATCTCCACTAACGGTGATGTAACTGTGGGCGGAAATGCCCAGGTGACCTCCAACCCGTTCATCACAACGATAGGCGGCATCTATGCCAAGGGTAACGTGGTGGTCAAGAATAGTGCCGCGGTGGCCAGTGAGGTCAACGCCACCGGCAGTATTACCCTCCAGAATCAGGGAACCATTACCGGTGTCCAGAGACATGGGGCAGAAGTGCCGGTGCTCGTTTTTCAAACCGATGCCGAAATCACCACGTTGGCTAACGGTTACAAAGCCGAGGCACAGGCAATAGGAACACTGCCATTAGACCATGGTGATTACAAAATCAATGGCACCCAGAACCTGGGCGGCTATATCCCCGGCGACCTGAGTATTACGGGGAATGCTAATATCACACTCACCGGCACGGTCTATGTTACCGGCCAGATAAAAGTCACCGGTAATCCCAGTGTGGTTTTCGTTGGACCGGGCACCATCGTTGCTGTGGGTGATATTGACCTGCGTGGTAAGTCCGGCATTACCCCCGACCCAGACGACATACCCCTTATCATGTCCGTCAACGGTGATATTACCCTTGGGGGCAGTAGTGGTGTACTGGGAGCTCCCGGCGTGCTCTATGCTGCACGGGGTGACATTGACCTGAAAGGTAACAGCACTCTATACGGTGCCGCTATGGCCAGGAACATTCAGAGTGGGGGAAGTTCGGTTATCTACCCCTTTGCGACAATTATCCCGTAGCCTGGGCTGATACTAAAATCGTAATATGATTAAGGGCTGAGGCGTGAGCCTCAGCCCTTCTTATTCCCCCATGTTTCGTTCCCTGAGTGAGTACTACTCCACTTCACCCCCTCCGCCAGAACCTCTCCTTTTAATAAAGAGAGTGTGAGAGGGATTTAGGATTGGAAATCCCCTTTAACCCCTCCTGTGTCAAGCACGGGACAAGCTCTTTTCCAAAGGGGGAGACGTATTGGATAAGACTATTTCAGCAATCTCCTGGAGGGAGCTTTGTATCAAAAGTGAGTTCCTCCATGTCACCCTGAGCATAGCGAAGGGTCTCGGGGTGGTGGGGATTATTGGTTTACCACCACCCCACGCCCAGATTCTTCGTCGCTTCGCTCCTCAGAATGACATTCGATACAAGACCCCTGGAGGGCGTCTCATCACTAAACTGGGCGCGGCGCGGTGACCTCAACCAGTTCCACCAAGACATTTTCGGGAGCCCAGAAGTAGGCTATCTTTACACTCGGCATTGCCTGTCTTATCTCATCCCGGAACTGTACTCCCTGCCTCTTCAAGTCAGCCACCGCCACTTCTATATTGTCCGTTTTGATGCCGAAGTGTTCCAATCCGTTGCTGGCACCTGATGGCGACGCCGCGCCCGGTTGAATTTGCCCCGACATTATAAGGATTCTGGAGCCGTTAAGGCTAAGCTCGACGCTGGTTCCTCCGTCAGGACGCTTTCTGGCACCGACCCTTTTGGCGTTAAACATATTCTCATAGAATTCAGCGGTCTTTATCGGGTCGGGACTAATGAGATGAACGTGGTCATACCAGTAGTTTGGCATTTGAGTACCTCCTTATAACCATACTATTCTCGTGTGACTATCCTGACTATTCTAGGCATCTGTTCACTGGATGTCAACCCATCCCTCAGTCGGGTATTGTTCATTCTGCGTTGCTACCAGTTTTCTAAGGTGCTATACTGCCAGTTAAAGGGAAAGTTGGCAGGAGGCACGATATGCTGCGAAGATGGCTGGATTGGATTGGAGGTGCTTTAGTGGGTGGAGTGATAATAGGATTTGCAAACGCAACGATAACGTGGTTTCGTCAATTAGAGCCTATTCATGTCTTTGCGATATGGTTCGTAATCGCCTTTGTTATTATCGTTGGGATTACTAAGTGGCAAGAGGAACGATTAAAACGTCTTTTGAAGACGAAAGAAGATAGGTGGAACAGGGTTAGGGAAGAGCGCACAAAGTTAAGACAGGTATATGCCAACAGGACAGAATTACCGAAACTATTGAACGAATTGCATCAATGTAATATTGAAATTGTTGGGAAACAGAAAATATCAAAAAAACAGGCTCAGCCTCTTGCGAAAGCATTTTTTCTTAGGTGTATCAATCTAAAGTTGCTTTGGTCGGTATTTTATTTTTTTGTTCCGTTCTTCAGAAAGTGGTTCCCCTCGTATACCGAGAAAACAACTGTAGAATATGCGATGACTTTTAACGCTGTTTTAAAGGACTTTAAGTTAGGTTCATTATCAATTATGAGCAGCCCAGTCTATTTAAGTAAATACCATCAGATTAGAGAATATGAGATAGGACTTCCATCTAAACTTATAGACAGGATAACTGGGTATATTGTTTTATCCAACGCCCTGAGTTCCTTGATGTTGATGAGAGAAGGTTCTGGATTTTG
>JACVQG010000141.1 GCA_015661045.1 Dehalococcoidia bacterium
TGGGCGGGATGGCAAGGTCATCGGCAGGCACCGCAAGCTCATGCCCACCTACATCGAGCGCACTTATTGGGGCTTCGGCGATGCCAGCGACCTCTTTGTCCTGGATACCGATATCGGCCGCATCGGCGGCCTTATCTGCGGCGAGAACATGATGGTGCTGATGAAGGCGGCCATGATGAGCAAGGGCGAGGAGTTCCATATCGCGGTATGGCCCGGTGCGTGGACTGCCCACAGCAAGGTAACCATCATGGACCCGGAGACAGACCCGCAGGGAAGCACCTGCCCTATTTATCCAGTTACCCGCTCTTATGCCCTGGAATCGCAATGCTTCGTCCTGAGCTGTAGCGGCTTGCTGCGACCGGAGGACTTCCCTGAAAAATGGCAGCACTTGCTGGGCAATCAGAATATGAACATCAAGGCTGCGGTAGGCGGTAGCGCTGTAATCAACCCTCACGGCCGATTTATCACCGGCCCTACCTTCAATCAGGAGACCATCATCTATGCCGATTGCTATGCCAACCAGATAAAACTGGCTAAAGTCATCTTCGATGTCCTGGGGCATTATGCCCGCTGGGATGTTGTCCGCCTTCAGGTGCGGCAGGAGCCGTGGGTGCCGGAGGTCAAAGCCGGTAAGGCATATCACTTTGAAGTACCCCGCGATGAGTTGCGCCGAATCTCCGATGAAAACGGCATAGAGATGGACAAGCTGGAGAACATATTGGAGGAGCTAAGCTCGCGCAGCGTATCGTAGTTACCCGAATGAGTCTGGGCTGCACGTCTGAGGAAACAAGTGCCCCCCTCTCTAACTCTCTCCCGCAGCGGGGCGAGAGGAATAGTTTTCCCTCTCCCTCGTCCGAAGTGGACTCCGCAACGCGGAGAGTGGGAGAGGTTAGGTGAGAGTGAAATTTCAGAGATGTTATTCCATAATCCGTGGAATTTGGGCTTCGTCTGAATTGGGGTATAAATATAAAAACCCTATGCCCAGGGCTTCAGCCCTGGGTACAATCCACGGATTATAGTTATTTATCCCACTTTGCACTTTTATTAAAGGAGTGGCCTACATTTATGGAACTTATCACCAATACAGATCTTTCTCTTCCCCTATTAAACCGAGGCAAAGTGCGGGATACATACCTGCTGGACAACCTCCTCCTTATGATAGCCACAGATAGAATATCTGCCTTTGATGTCGTCCTGCCCAATGCTATTCCGAACAAAGGCAAGGTGCTCAACCTGATGTCGGCGTTCTGGTTCGATAAAACGAAGTCTTTGATACCCAATCATGTAGTTGCGGTGGTAAAAAGCCTGGCAGTTATAGGAAAATATGGCGGCCCGAAAACATACCCTGGTTATCTGGTTGGCCGCTCTATGATAATCAAAAAGGCTGAACGGCTGCCGGTGGAGTGTGTGGTGCGGGGTTATCTGGCAGGCTCAGCCTGGTCTGAATATCAGCAATCGGGGACTATCAATAGCCAGCCCATGCCCAAAGGGTTATTGGAGAGCCAGGAGTTGCCTAAACCCCTGTTCACCCCCACCACCAAGGCCGATACCGGCCATGACATGCCGCTAACCCAGGGGGAGCTAAAAAAACTAATAGGGGATAAGCTGGCTGAGGACGTGAAAGCAAAAAGCCTTCAGGTGTATAGTTTTGCGCAGGAATATGCCGCTAAGCGCGGAATAATCATCGCCGATACCAAGTTCGAATTTGGTCTAATAGAGGGCAATCTAGCGCTAATTGACGAGATTCTCACGCCAGACTCCAGCCGCTTTTGGGATACCAACTTGTACCAGGTAGGCAAATCGCAGCCCAGCTTCGATAAGCAGCCTTTGCGGGACTGGCTTGTGGATTCCGGCTGGAACAAAGAGCCCCCGGCTCCGAATCTGCCCCCCGATGTGGTGGAGGCCACTTCACAACGCTATCAAGAGGCGTATCGAAGGTTGACAGGGAAAGATCTGCTCGGTTAGTCGTCAATTCCTGGAACGGGGGAAATCCCCCCCGCCCCCTTTGCGTAAAGGGGGAGACCAAAACCTCTCCCTTTCTTAAAGGGAGATTGAGAGGGATTTTTGACCGTTTCGCGGGAGCCTAGGATTTGGTGCTCGGGATTTGGATTTTAAATACTGCACTACTTTGTCTGTCCCAACCCTCTTGACTTATCGTAAGCTGCCTGTACCGCCTTTGTCAGCAGCGCCCGGAAGCCCCCCTCCTCCAGCCGCAACAGTGCCTCGGCGGTGGTGCCCCCCGGCGAGGTAACCTGGTTTTTTAGCTCCGCCGGGTGCAGTCCCGATTCCTTAGCAAGTTTTGCTGATCCCAGGATAGTCTGCAATACTATTCCGGAAGCTATTTCCCTGGGCAAACCGATGTGTACAGCAGCATCTATAAGGGATTCAATAAACAGGAAAACATAAGCCGGGCCGCTCCCGTTTACAGCGGTGGACATATCCAGATATTTCTCTTCGGGGGTATATATCTCGGTGCCCAATGTTGCAAGTAACGAACGAGCGGCTTCCTTTTGCTGAGAGGTTACCTGGGGAGTGGCTGTCCACAGACTAACGGCTTCGCCCACCTTGGCTGCGATGTTGGGCATAACCCTGACCACGCAGTTGTGCCCTAGTCCATGAGTCAATGTAGATAGGGTTGCTCCAGCTATAATAGAGAGGACAAGCTGGGGTTCGATAAGTATACCTTTGATTTCCGCTAATACCGATGATAAGTTCTGGGGCTTAATAGCTAATATGACTATTGACGCCCCTTCGCAGGCCGCTTTATTGTCCGACGTAGTGGCTATTGAGTGTTGATCTTTGAGTCGCTTGAGGATAGACTGACTTACATCGCTAACGGTTATCTCAGTAGGTAAGGCTAAACCTTTGTTTAAAACGCAGGCAAGTATAGCCTCACCCATTGCCCCACCACCTATAAAGGCCAGTTTCATAGCCTGATTCACCCTTTGTTATCTCAATAACATCAGAACTCCTTATACCCCCCGATGAATCGGGGGGTATAAGGCAATTCTCGAATTTTTCACAACATGCAAGATGTTGTTATTTTTCAGCTTCCGCTTTAGCTTCAGCGCCGGGAGCAGCCTCCGCCGTTGCTTCTGCGGCTACCACAGGTTTGACTTCCTCTTTCTCCATTACCAGTTGTGCCCTGGCCCTGACTATTGATTCATCGGGACTGTTAAGGATAATTATATCCTTAACGGGTTTAATATCTTTAACCAACAAAGCATGGCCGGTGCCGATAATGGAGCTTATATCCACCTCGATACTCTGCGGTATTTTGTCAGGCAAGCATTTTACCTGTAATTCCCAAACAGCCTGTTCCAATACAAGGTTATTAGCTTTTATTAGCGGACTTTCACCGACCAGTTCGACAGGTACGGGGACTGTAATAAGTTCGGTCATGCTGACCTGAAAGAAATCCATGTGAAGAATGTTCCCGGCGAGACCCCTTTGCACTTCACGGATTAATACGTTGCGAGGTTTCTTCTCCCCTTTTACTAAAAGGTCAACCAGCTTGCTGCCACCGACTTCAGCCAATACCTTCGAGATACCAATCTTCTCTATCTGGAGAGGCACAGAATGTATATTTTTACCATAGAGGTTAGCGGGTATGACACCCTGCTGGCGAAGTTGCTTTACCTCTTTACCTGTAATTTCACGATGTTGTGCCTCTAATTTGATTTTTGCCACCATTCTCTCCTCTTTAAAATGTCTGAGCGATTTCGCGAATCGCCATTGTCCTGTTTAGTAAATTATATCACTTATTTTTTGGGCTGAAGATAGCCCGTCCAATCCGAAGCATTGTTGCCCCTTCCTCAATGGCTACCTCAAAATCATCTGTCATACCCATAGAAAGTTCCTTCGTTCCAACCTCATCCCGAAGCTGGCGCAACCTTCGAAAAACCGGTCTGGCCTGCTCCGGGTTAGAAGCGAAAGGAGCTATAGTCATCAGTCCCTGTATTTTAACCTTTGGTAACCGGGAAATGGTTTTGAACGCTGGAACCACCTCTGATACTGCGAACCCCTGTTTACTAGCTTCACCGGCAACGTTGACCTGCATCAAAATCGGGAAATCTACGTGCCTTTTATTTGAGTGGCTCGCCCAATGGCTGATAACCTCAGCTAGCTTTATAGAGTCCACACTATGGATAACATGAAAAAGCTCCTCGGCTATTTTAACCTTATTGGACTGGAGATGTCCAATCATGTGCCACGATATACCCTCAAGGGCGGACAGCTTTGGTATTTTATCATTGCCCTCCTGCACCCTGTTTTCACCGAAGTGCCTCAATCCGGCACCATATGCAGCTTCAATATAGGGAATATCCACACCCTTGCTCACCGCGACAAGAGTTACTTCCTCTGGATTTCGTTGTGAACGGTGGCAAGCTGCGGCAATCCGTTTCAGCACTGTCTGAACATTCGGTTTGATAAAGCTGGTATCTTCAAACATAGCAATCACTATGCAATGTAACATTTTTTTCGATGATAGACAATAGAAAAGAGGCGTAGTCCCGGCATACCGGGACCACGCCTGAAGCTATCAGCGCCCCTTATATATTATGGAAACTAATCAGGTCTTGTACGGATTGTACGCTTTGAGAAATGATTCGATATCCTGCGGACTAAATCTGCGGTCACCCCTGTAGCCAAGCCGGTAGGCTTTAATTAGCCCGGCATCGCTCCATATCCTTACCGTATTGGGGTGTATATGGAGCAGACTGGCTACCTCCGTAACAGTTAACATTCCCAGCGGCAGTGCAACCTCTTGTGTATCAATAGCGAACATATAACCTCCCACTTCTCTTAATTTTTAATAATTTAACCATCTGTATTTTAATAATAGGTCACGTTACCTAACAATACTGGAAATACCTAAATAACGACGATAAAAGCACTAAAAGATTAATGCGTAATTACCCCCACGAATTTTACGGATAATATCGGTAAAC
>JACVQG010000142.1 GCA_015661045.1 Dehalococcoidia bacterium
AGTGCCCGGAATGCTCATGGCCGCAGTCAGACTGAATATACCCTCTATTTTCATCAGCGGCGGCCCCATGCTGGCCGGCACCTGGCCGGAGGGCGGCCCCGGATATGAGTGTATTGACCTTAGCACTATGTTCCAGGCTGTAGGTAAGGCGGTAAAAGGTGAGATGACAGAAAAACAGCTAGAGTCTCTCGCCCGGGCAGCCTGTCCCGGTTGCGGAAGTTGCGCCGGTATGTTTACAGCCAACACTATGAATTGTTTGACCGAAGCCCTGGGTATGGGCTTGCCGGGCCACGGCACCATACCCGCCATTGACTCCAGGAGACTGATGCTGGCTCAGGATGCCGGACGGCAGGTGATGTCGCTCCTGGCCAAAAACATACTCCCCCGCGACATTATCACTGGACAAGGTTTATCCAATGCTTTTGCGGTTGATATGGCGTTGGGGGGTAGCACCAACTCGGTTTTACATTTACTGGCTCTGGCCAGCGAGGCCGGGATTGATTTCTCACTGGCTAAGATTAACGAAATCAGCCAGAGGACTCCCCATATATGTAAACTCAGCCCGGCAGGCAAATATCATATCCAGGATTTAGATAGAGCCGGCGGCATTCCTGCGGTAATGAAAGAGATCAGCAGTAATCTGGATTTAAATGTGAAAACAGTAACAGGTAAACCTCTTGGCAAGAACCTGGTTGGCGCTAAAGTGTGGGACAGGGATGTTATTCGCTCCAGACAGCAACCTCATTCCCCTCATGGCGGCCTGTCTATCCTGTTTGGCAATATAGCGCCCGATGGCGCTGTGGTTAAAAGCGCGGCTGTATCCCCGGAGATGTTAGTCCACAAGGGGCCTGCCCGGGTTTTTGATTCGGAAGAAGAGGCCACTCAAGCCATAATGAAAGGCTTTATTCAGCCGGGACAGGTGGTAGTTATTCGCTATGAAGGCCCTCGCGGTGGTCCGGGCATGAGAGAGATGCTCACCCCGACATCCTTATTAAGTGGCATGGGGCTAGATTCTTCAGTTGCCCTGATAACCGACGGGCGTTTCTCAGGGGCCACAAAGGGGGCAGCCATAGGCCATGTCTCACCGGAGGCATCCTTAGGCGGCCCTATCGCGGCGTTACGGGACGGTGATATAATCGAGATTAATATCCCCGAACGGCGGCTGGAGGCAGATTTGAGCAAAGCGGAAATAAACAAACGTCTCGCTAAATTGCCGCCTTTCCAGCCAAAGGTTAAATCGGGCTATCTATTACGTTATGCGAATATGGTAACCTCGGCCAGCACCGGGGCTGTTTTCAAGATATAGTATTAGGGATTTAATTTAATATGAAGTTAAAAGGCGCTCAAATCCTGTGTGAGGCATTATTGAAAGAGGGGGTAGAGGTCGTATTCGGCTTTCCCGGTGGTGCAGTATTGCCTTTATATGATACGCTGCCCCAATACCCTCAACTTAGACACATTCTGGTAAGGCATGAGCAGGGAGCCGCTCATGCTGCTGATGGCTATGCCCGGGCTACCGGAAAGGTGGGCGTGTGCTTTGCTACTTCCGGGCCGGGCGCCACGAACCTGGTAACCGGCATTGCTACAGCTTATCTGGACTCCTCGCCGGTGATAGCCATTACCGGCCAGGTAGCCCGCCCGTTTATTGGCAAGGATGCTTTTCAAGAGGTGGATATCACCGGTATTACACTTCCGATTACCAAGCATAATTATCTGGTGACCAAAGCTAGTGACCTGGCCCGAATAATTAAGGAATCCTTCTATATTGCCAGTAGCGGCCGGCCGGGGCCGGTGCTTATTGATATTCCCAGGGATGTTTTTGTAGAAGAGGCAAATTTCAGCTATCCCACAAGCGTGGACTTACCGGGATATAAACCTAAATTAACCGGCCACCCCACACAGATAAAGAGAGCGGCTAAGCTTATCAACGAAGCTAAAAGACCTGTGATAGTAGCTGGCCGCGGTGTTATTATCTCAGGCGCTCAGGAAGGGATCAAAGAGCTGGCAGAAAAGGCTCATATTCCTGTGGTAACTACCTTGTTGGGTATAGGTTCATTTCCTGAAAACCATGACCTGAGCTTTGGTATGCTGGGCATGCACGGAATGGCTTATGCTAATATGGCGATATGTGCTACCGATGTTTTAATTGCCATCGGTATGCGTTTTGACGACCGGGCGACCGCCAGGGTAAGCGATTTCGCCCCCCACGCCCGTGTCATCCATATTGATATTGACCCGGCAGAGATTGGCAAAAACGTGCCGGTAGAAGTGCCCATTGTAGGTGATGTGAAGGTAGTCTTACAATCGTTGAACAAAGAAGTTTCTACCAACAACCGTATGGACTGGGTTCGGCAAATAGAGCAATGGAGACGGGAGCACCCCTGCGTCTATATCAGGGAGAGCACCGGGCTATTGCCTCAGTATGTTATACGTCAGATCTATGAGGTAACCAAAGGCGACGCCATAATAGTTACCGGTGTCGGCCAGAATCAAATGTGGGCTGCCCAGCATTTCTGGTATACAAAACCCAGGGGTTTTGTTTCCTCCGGAGGGCTGGGGACAATGGGATTCGAATTGCCGGCAGCTTTCGGTGCGAAGGTAGGCTGTCCTGACGATACGGTGTGGTGTATAGCTGGCGATGGGGGTTTCCAGATGACGTTGCAGGAACTGGCGACTATCGTGCAGGAGAATGTCGCTGTAAAAATTGCAATCATCAACAACGGGTTCCTGGGTATGGTCAGGCAGTGGCAGGAGTTGTTCTACAAGCGTAACTATGTGGGCACTCCGCTATGGGGGCCAGATTATGTCAAGATAGCTGAAGCCTATGGTATACCTGGTAGGAGGGTAACACAAAAAGAGCAGGCAAAGACAGCTATCATCGAAGCTATGGAACATGATGGCCCTTTCCTTATTGACTTTCAAGTGGAGCCAGAGGAAGATGTTTACCCTATGGTGCCTCCTGGCGCATCCCTGGCCGAATACATAGAAGCCCCTTTACAGGAAACTGTGGCTCCTGTGGATTCGGTTACCCTGCCGGTAAGCAACATATAAGGTAAATAATCATCCTTCTCCCTCTCTCCGTTGTCACCCGAAGAATCAACGATTTAAAAGCAGAGAGTTCCCGCCAGTTTAAAATCTCAAGCCTGGAGTTGGGGAGAACAAAAAGGGGTGAGATAAATTTTGAATAATAAGCATATATTGGTTGCCCTCGTTCAGGATGAACCTGGAGTGCTCAACCGGGTGGCTAGCCTGTTCCGGCGCCGTGGTTTCAACATCGATAGCATCGCTGTGGGACACACGGAAACGCCCGGCCTTTCCCGTATGACCATTGTAGTCGCCGATGGGGTAGGTGGGGTAGAGCAGGTCCGTAAACAGTTGGAGAAAGTGATTGATGTGGTCAAGGTGTCTGATGTTACAGATGAGGCTATCGTCGCCCGCGAGTTAGCTCTGATTAAAGTTAAATCTACCGCCTCGACCCGTAGTGAGATAATGCAAATCGTTGATATATTCAGAGCTAATATTGTAGATGTGGCCCCTGATTCTCTGACTGTAGAGGTTACGGGAGACGAGGACAAAGTAGATTCTCTCTTTCAACTACTACGTGGCTTTGGTGTGAAAGAGCTGGCCCGCACCGGTAGGCTTGCTATGACGAGAGGTCTGCTGGGTCCGTTACCAGTAGAGGAATTGGATTCGGGGCGGCAAAAGAAACCATAGCCGCTAAAGTGGCAATTGTTTTTCCCGCCGGTATGCGGTCGCCCTCCGTGGGAGGGCGAGGATTGAAACAGGAGGCTAAATTGGCTAAAGTTTATTATGACAAAGATGCTAACCTGGGACTCATTAAAGGAAAAACTATCGCTATCATCGGATTTGGCAGCCAGGGGCATGCCCACGCTCAGAACCTCAAGGATAGCGGGCTTAAGGTGGTTGTCGGCCTCCAGGCTGGCAGCCCCAGCCGGCAAAAAGCAGAAGCTGCTGGTCTGCGGGTGGCTACTGTGGAAGAAGCGGCCAGGCAAGCCGACATCATTATGATGCTTGTCCCCGACCAGGCGCAGAAACAGGTGTATTACCAGTCGATAGAAAAAGGGCTGAAGCCGGGTAAAACCCTGATGTTTGCCCATGGTTTCAATATCCATTTCGACCAGATTCTACCACCGTCCAACATAGATGTAATTATGGTAGCGCCCAAGGCTCCCGGAAGTATGGTACGCCAGCTCTACACCCAGGGCGCCGGTGTTCCGGCCCTCATAGCAGTTCACCAGGATGCCTCCGGCAAGGCCAAGGAAGTGGCTCTGGCTTATGCGCGGGGTATCGGCTGCACCAAGGCAGGTGTTCTGGAGACCTCCTTCGCCGAGGAAACTGAGACTGACCTCTTTGGCGAGCAGGCGGTGCTCTGCGGCGGTGTATCAGCCCTGATTAAAGCTGGCTTCGATACCCTGGTGGAAGCAGGCTACCAGCCAGAGCTGGCCTACTTTGAATGTTGCCATGAATTGAAGCTCATTGTTGACCTGATTTACACGGGTGGATTGACTCATATGCGCAATATAGTCAGCGATACTGCCGAGTACGGGGACTACACACGGGGTCCTCGAGTAATTAACGAGGCGGTACGAGAGGAAATGTTCCACATACTTCAGGAAATCCAGGAGGGCAAATTCGCCCGTGAGTGGATTCTGGAGAACCAGGCAGGGCGCCCCAGCTTCAACGCACTCAAACGTTTGGAGTCGGAGGACCTAATCGAGGAAGTAGGCAAGGAGCTAAGGGGTATGATGCCCTGGCTCAAAGAACCTGCTGTGAGCCTGCCGAAGGGGCCTGCCCAGCCTTTGCCAAAAGGACCAGGAACGGCTCAATGGGTGCCGCTTACCCAGAGGGCAAAAGAGCTTGGCGTGCCGCAACTGGTACTGCGCCGGGCCATATACGGTGGTAAGCTTACAGGTCAGAAACAGGGGCG
>JACVQG010000143.1 GCA_015661045.1 Dehalococcoidia bacterium
TAAAAAATATAAACTGGTGCAACTGAACCCCCCTGTCTACAAACAATATTATTAAATGAAAAGAGGAAAAATGGACACCAACGTTGATACCCTTAAGGAATATCTCGTGTTTGCCAGCCACATTCTATCCAAGGAAGGGGTCGTGACCAGCCACGGCCACATTAGCGCCCGTATCCCGGGCACAGATAAATTCCTTATTCCGGCTCGCCGAACTCCAGGCCTTGTCCGTTTCGAAGATATTTTAACTTTTAACCTGGCTAATGAACAACTTGACGGGGAAGGTAAACCGAATTCAGAAACTATACTTCACACAGTAGTTTATCGAAAACGGCCCGACGTCAATAGTGTCTGCCACATCCATTCCCTCAAGTCTCTTATGCTCAGCGCTGTAGGTTTATCCCTTCGTACACTCACTCATCACGGAATGTTCTTCAGCGATGGCGTACCCATCTTTCACAGACCGGTAATTATAGTAAAAGAAAGTTTTGCTGAGGATATGGCCAGGACATTAGGCCAGCACCGTGCTGTACAACTTCGTGGGCATGGCCTGGTAGTGGTGGGGCCTGATGTACGACGCGCCTGCATCGAGACATTAAATTATGAGCAGGAAGCGGAAATTATGATTAATGCCATGCAACTTGGTAAGCCCGAATTCTTAACACCTGAGGAATTAGCCGAGCAACAGGCCAGCAGTCCGTTGGGTCCTGACTGGACCGGGGAAATGCCCGTTCAGTTGCGTCGAATGTGGAACTACTATGTCAGCAGGCTGACGCCGCAGGTTTAACGATTCCGGTTATACTTTTTTATCACATATGTTAAAGGAGGAATAGTGAAAATATTAGGCGTTGTTGCGTCGCACCGATATCAAGGTAACTCGGAGGTGCTGGTAAAAGAGGCGCTGATGGGCGCTGAGGAGGTTGGGGCAAAAGCAGAGATACTAAGGATGACCAATTATTATCTGGAGCCCTGTACGGGCTGCGGCCGGTGTCAATCGGGCAGAATCCCCTGCCACATCAAGGACGATTTTAATCACCTGTTAGAGCGGTGGTTCAGCGTAGATGCTATTATCCTGGGCTTTCCCTGCTATTTTTTAGCCGCACCGGGAACGCTCAAGTTGTTTCTCGACAGGGCGGTAGCTGTAGGCCATCCAAGCCCCCTGAATGGAAAACCGGCAGCAGTGATAGTCCCCTACGGAAACCGCGGGTTCACCGCCTATGCCTTTGTACAGCCTAACATATTGCTTCACAAATTCGGGATGAATATTATTGACCAGGCACTTATCCAGTCGGGTGCACCCGGCGACGCTTTGATTAACGATAAAGCTCTGGAACGGGTGCACAACATGGGCAAAGCAGTCGGCATGGCTTTGAAAACGGGAGATACTACATTTAAGGGTGAAAAGGGACTGTGCCCGGTCTGCCACGACCGTCTGATACATGTTCTCAAGGACATGAAAACGGTAGAGTGCGGCACTTGCGGCGTACGGGGCAAGCTCAGGTTAGTCGGTGGAAAGATAGATGTCCTGTTTACGGAAGAAGACATACATCATGGGAGAAACTCCTCGGAACAATGGTTCCGGCACCATATGTATCATGTGGAACCGGGAAAAGAATATTTCCGTTCTACCAAAGAATTGCGAAAAGAACGAAGAGGCAAATACTCCAGCTATCTCCCCAAAGAAGAGAAGGGTATGGTAGTCGAACCTGTAACTAAGGAGAGCAAATAATGGGAGATATAATAACCAAGCTAAGATACAGTCCCGGAGATAACCTTATAGAATTTAAACAGGCCGATCTGGATAAGATAGCCGGCAAGTACGGAGTAAAAATATCGTTCCAGGAAACAATAGGTAAAAACCGGGTGACCTCTGCTCATACAACTTACGAACAGACCTGGGATATACCATTTGAAGAAACCAGCCAGACCGTTGTTACCCTCACATCCCGGGATAAGGAACCTCTGCGGAAGAGCCTCCGTGAGTTGATTACCCGGTACCGGTCGCCTGTGCCCATCTGGGGTACTATGGGTAGCTCTAAAGAGGGTGAGGAAATCGCGCTGGATGTAATTGAAGAGGATGATGGGTGGTAAAAAGCATAGCTAAATACTAATATCTAAACTTTAAACAAATCCAAATTACCAAAATCAATATGGCCGTTTCGTACATAACTAATCTGAAATATCGTGGATAAAGACCTGAGATGTATTGGAACGTATTTTAGTTATTTGGATTTAGATATTCCCTTCGACAAGCTCTCCGTCAAGCCGAGAGCAGGCAGGACAAGGTTTAGGATTTGGTGCTTGGGATTTAGGATTTTATCGATAAAAGGGGTGAAACTATGATTAAGAATATCTCTACCGATGTTCTGGTTATTGGCGGAGGCGCTGCGGCGCTACGGGCTGCGATTGAAGCGGCTGCATCGGGAGTTAAGGTAACCCTGGTGGACAAGGGGGTGTTCGGGGATAGCGGCACCAGCCCTAATTCACTTGGCGGTTTTGCTACCCTCTTCAACAAGGACGATACCCCCGAAAAATATTTTTCCGACTGGCTCCGCTGCAGTGGTAACATCTGCGACCAGAACCTGGTCTGGGAAGCCATTAATCATAGTATAGAGAATGTGCTGGAACTGGAAGCCATCGGGATGGAATTTATCAAGGATAAAAACGGAGACCGGAATCTTTACCGGGGCGCTGGCCAGAGCCTTGCCCGCGGTTTAACGGCTAAATACCACGGCGGACAGGGGCCGGGTATTATCAGTGTGCTCAGCCGGGAGGTTAAAAAACGGGGCGTTCAGGTGTTCGACGGGATAATGATTACGAGATTATTTAAAAATAGACAGGCAGTAACAGGGGCGGTAGGCGTATCACCCGCTAAAGATTTACTGATATTTAGCGCTAAATCTATAGTTCTGGCTGCCGGCGGCGCTAACCGTATCTACCCGCAAACAGCCTATCCAATTATAAATCCTAAGTACCGCACCACAGGCGATGGCTTCAATCTAGCTTTTGAAGCTGGCATTCCGCTGATAGATATGGAGTTTATCCAGTTCAGGGATTCACCTCCGGGTGGCGCAAGATATGGCGGTAAATACCTTAATTCTCGCGGGGAGAGATTCATGGAACGTTATGACCCGGTTGCCCTGGAGAAGGCCCCCCGTTACCGCATGGCTGAGGCCCTTTACAGGGAGATTACAGGCGGCCGGGGGCCAATTATATGGGAGGTGGGCGGGATAAGGGAGTCCGAGTTAGAAATGCCCATCGCGAAGGATGCCCTCAAACGGGGAAAAGTTGAGATTGTCCTGGACTTTCAACGCATACTGGGAGGCGCCCATATCAACGAAAAGACAGAGACTAATCTGCCCGGGCTATTCGCCGCCGGGGAATCATCGGGGGGACTACACGGCGCTGACAGGATGCAGGGGAATGCTTTCCTGGAAACCCAGGCCTTTGGCGCTAATGCCGGCAGGAATGCAGCCCGTAGAGCGAAGTCAACAGCCAGTATGAAGATGGATAACCAGCAAATAGAAGACGAAGAAGCCAGGTTAGCTGCCATTAAGGGCAAAGTTAATCCCGCTGAGGTTACCGAGGCAGTCCGCAACCTTATGTGGGAAAAGGTTGGTATAGTTCGGGATGACAAAAACCTGTCCGAAGCCATTGATGCCTTTAAGAAAATAAGGAAGGAGAAGATTCCAAATCTATCTGGAAACGACATTTTTGCGGCGTTAGAAGCTTGTAACCTGCTCCGCACCGCCGAGATTGTGGCAAGGGCTGCTCTCACCCGCACGGAAACCCGCAGCAGTCAAATCCGGAACGATTATCCCGCAACGGATGATAAAAACTGGAAAACCCATGTATGTGTCACCAAAAGAGGTACCGGGTTATCTGTTAGCACAATGCCTGTGGTGGTACAAAGTAAACCGATGGCTGGCGATTCAGGATGAAGCAATTTCACAACTAAGCCAAAAATAATTTTATACTCCCGGCTTTTGGTTATTGATTATTAAATTTACCAACCTGTAGCACCGAATGATGTTCGAAAGGGCTTGTCTCAGGATATAGAATAAAATCCCCCTTTACATAAAGGGGGTGTCACGATGCGCCAGGGGCTAGTATAGCATGTGGTCTAACAAGGATACGGAAAAAAGGCACTGTGTGCCGTTTGTTGCAATCACTGCATATCCAGTCAAAAAACAGATCATCTGAGCATGAAAGGAGTATTGCGATGGATATATTTACAACCGCCCTTACTGGCTTCGTCTTTGGAATGGCGCGTGACATCCTGAAAGAAGTGATAAGAGCCGCCATCAAGAAGAAAACGAGCAAGGTAGCCGAAGCGCAAGTGCGACGGATACTTTTGAAGCATCTCCAACTGCATAAGCAAAGCTCCCAAGTCAATTTTCAGATAGAGAACATAGATGTTCTCTTGAAGGAAGTTTACTCCATCGCGAACGCGACAAATGAATTGGAAGTAGAGGGAAACACTATAGAAATCCGACGTGTCCCCTTGGGGATCAGAATCTCGGAAACAATTCGTGAAAAGCAGATTCGGCTAAAGGTTCTTGATCTCAAGGCTGAAATCATGCAGGTTGTAGAGCAAGATGTTATCTCTGAAACGAAAGCCCCACTGGAAGAGCCATACAAAGAATCGCCTGAGCGACCGTTGATGTTTGAGGAGGTCAAACCTGCTCGGCCAATCCAACAGGGCGACGCAGAACCGCGTGATGTTAGTGAAATAGCGGGTGATTACAAAAAGCGAATTCAATCCGTTATCAACCGTGGGGAGAATGCCCAATGACTCTGCGCCAGCTATATATTCCTCAGCGATTCCAAGACACTGTTGCGGCTCATTTGGTAATGAATGTAATCTGTGTTCCGAATCTGCAAACGCCTTTGATACTTGGTATTCATGGGCCTGCCGGGGAAGGCAAAACAGAACAGTG